>JBAZNZ010000022.1 GCA_041648975.1 Candidatus Omnitrophota bacterium
CATGAACGAAGTAAAATGCCTACTGGGATATCGCAACAGGCCCAGTTAACTTTTTGGTAATTTGGACAGCAATGATTTCGTATATATATTTGTAGGCGTCATATTTTGGTACAGCATATAAGCGTATCTTTTTAAAGCGTCCGCTTACCTTATAGGCTGGTATTTTCTGGACGCTTTCGATGTCTCTATCAGTTAATCATTTCCGACTTACCAACAAGCAAATCAACGTTCAAGCCGGTAGTGGAACTTTCGAAAAATTTATCTATCTCATCCAGCACTTCATAAGAAATATAACGGACTTTTTTCTCAAAATCGAATCTTTTAAAAGAAGGACGTTTGATTTGTTCTATAACCCGGTTACGCTTGGCGGTGGGGGCAACTATAAAAAGCGGATAATTGCTATTAGGGGCTACTAGTTTTAAATCGGCAAATCTGAGTAAACCTGAATAGATAGCTGTAGTATTTTCAACTTCAAATGCTGCATCAATCCTAAATTCTTCCTTCCAAACAACATCAATATTCTCAACATATCTTGCAGGCGTATCAATACCAGCTGTAAACTCCTTTTCAAATTCATTAAACCCATATGCTGTAGTAATCTTGGGTTGATCATTTTTAGGTATCCATACTCGGGAGCCGGATTTAATTCCGAGACGTACTAATTTCCATTGCATTACTATATGATCGCTCAGCCTTTTATCGTCTAATACTTTATCAATATCATCTTTTGTTATTTCGGTTTTTTCGAATTTCTTATCTTTTTCTGTATAAATGGATTTTTTTTCTTCTATCTGTTGACCATTCTTAATCCGCTGTAATATTGAATATAGATCGTCATATTTTGAGTAAAATTCCTTCAGTTTGGCTTCGGCAATGCTTGTAAATCCACGAAGACCCCAATTTATGGCATATCCGAAAAGCTTTTTAAATTCAGTGAATGGCAACTCTATTTCCAGAGGATTTGCTATGAAATATATCAGGTTCCATCCATCGGACCTGCCGCTCTTAATATTTTGCCATAGCTCTTTGGATAAACTTGGATTAATTGTTGTAGCGGCAACCTTTCCGAGAAGTTTTATTGTGTCGCCTTCGACTATAAGTATGTCATCGCCCGGTTTCATCTTCTGAAACCGCGATCTATTGGATAGGGAATCCCTAGAACCCCAGACCGCTATAGCCTTATTACCAAAAATATTGGAAAGTTTATGTCTTAAGTTTGAATCAACATGCTGGAATATCCGATCAGGTAAAATTTTCTTTTTGACAGTATCTTCATAATGGACGAGTGCTTCGTAATTACCTTTTGGAATATATAGAATAAAAATATTTGTCATTTAAGTATCACTCTTCCCCCATAAATACAAAAACCGGGTCACATGCGCCCGGTTTGGATCAATATGCGGTTTGTGCTTTCATCGCCTCGTAGCCCCTTATTGGGTGTTATTATATCACTATAGTAACATTCAGGGCAACTCATTTCAGGGTTATGGGGATGGGTGTTTGGGGGAGGTAAGAAGGGAACCTTTGCAGACCTACGAGGAGTGTCCCGCCAATTCTTTCATTCGGGGCGGGATCCCGCCCCGAGCTCTACTCCAGGCGGGGATTACTCAAACCCGTCACACCTCGTAGGTCATTCCGTTGACCTCGCAGGTCGAAACCCTAGCCTGCGCTTCGGTTTCTCAGGCGGCGGTGCCATGAGTTGGCGGATGGCATCGAAGATCGCCGCGATATGCTTATCGTATTCCGAAAACTTCATATCATGATTCTTATATTTGAGCTCAAGGGCAGCGATTTTAGCGGCGAGGTCCTTATGCGTTAGCAATATATCTCTCAACCGCACAAAGGCACGCATTATAGCTATATTGACCTCGATAGCGCGTTCGCTATTAAGGACGCCTGAAAGCATAGCCACACCCTGTTCTGTAAAGACATACGGAAGATATCGCCTACCGCCTCTCCCTTCTTTTGAGGTTCCATTTTGGAACCTCAAAGACATAAACTCGTCTGCAGTTAGTTGAAACATAAAATCCCCTGGGAATCGTTTAATATTGCGTTTTATTGCCTTGTTAAGATTCTTGGTTTTAACTCCATATAGGGCAGATAAATCCTTATCCAGCATAACTTTGTGCCCACGAATAAGATAGATCTTATTCTCAATAACTCCCTGCGGTATTAATTCTTTCATGTTTTATCTCCTTTTCTGCCTATATGTAGGCATACCATCCCCTACTATATGGGGACCTTTGCAGACCTACGAGGAGTAATTACTCAAACCCGTCACACCTCGTAGGTCATTCCGTTGACCTCGTAGGCTGAAAGCCTATCCGGCGCTTCGGTTTCTCAGGTTGGGGTGCCATGAGTTGGCGGATGGCCTCGAAGATCGAGCTGATATCCTCGTCATGCTTCTCGATCTTTTTTTCGAGTTCGTTCAGCTTGTGGGCAAGCTCCTTGTGGGTGGAGAGGATCTGCCGTAATTTAACAAAGGCTCTCATTATGGCGATATTGACCTGTATTGTCCGTTTACTATTTAGTACGCTAGAAAGCATTGCAACGCCCTGTTCCGTAAAGGCATATGGATTTGCGCGTCTAGCTCCACCCCAACTTGAAGTCACAAATTGTGACTTCAAGATATCGTATTCCTCTTCACTCAACTGAAACATAAAATCATCGGGGAATCTATCAATATTACGTTTGACCGCCTGCATAAGAACCTTCACTTCAACTTCGTAAAGCTTAGCCAGATGCATACTTAGCATCACCTTATGCCCACGCATGAGATAGATTTTATTCTCGATAACCTCCTGAGGTATTAATTCTTTCATGTTTTGCCTCCGATTTGCTGCCATTTCACTATGGCAAATCGTCCCGAGACGCTATTATCTCATTCCCGCGACGAGGGATTACATTTATATAAACGGTTATCCCCTACCATATAAGATGCCAAAATCGGCAAAATTCTTGTCCCGCCAAGAATCTCACCCGGGGCGGGATCCCGCCCCGGGTTTGGCTCCGGGCGGGGCAAGTTTATTAAAGTGGCTTAATAAACTTGGCCGATGTCAGAGATATCGGCACTTAGCCAACACCGTGGCTTAATAAACTTGACAAAAATGTCCTATATGGTATATTGGGTTTGCGTCTGCAATAGAATACTATATCCTGCTTGAATCTTTAAAAGATTCGGGCGGGATTTTTTGTTTTTATGGAATATTACAAAAGGAGGGTGGTTTTATGAAACATGGTCTAAATGCTATGAATTACAAAAACTTATTACTGGAAGTTAAAGAAAGGATCCACAGAGCGCAGTACGAAGCTTTAAAAGCTGTTAACAAGGAGTTGATAGCTCTTTATTGGGATATAGGAAAAATAGTTGTGGAGAAGCAGAAAAAACATGGCTGGGGCAAGTCTATCGTCGAGAATTTGGCTCGGGACTTACAGCTCGAATTTCCCGGTATTCATGGCTTTTCCGTTCAAAATATATGGTACATGCGGCAGTTTTATCTTGAATATCACCGAAACGCAAAACTCCAACCACTGGTTGGAGAAATCAGCTGGACAAAACATCTAGTCATTATGAGCCGTTGTAAGGATATGTTGGAACGTGAATTTTACATCCGCATGACCCGTAAATTCGGTTGGACAAAGAACATACTCATTCACCAGATAAATACCAAGGCATATGAAAGGACTCTTCTTAATCAGACCAATTTCGATAAGGCGCTTCCCGACAGGCTGCGCCATCAGGCAAAGCTGGCAGTCAAAGATGAATACACGTTCGATTTCCTGGAATTGGAGGAAGACCATAACGAGCTTGAGTTAGAGCGGGAGGTAATGAAGAAGATGAACCGCTTCCTGGTTGAGATGGGAGGTGTATTCGCTTTTATGGGTAATCAATTCCGCATTGAAATCGAAGGCAATGAATTTTTCGTTGATATTCTTTTATATCATCGCCATTTAAAATGTCTTGTAGCGATTGAGCTCAAAATAGGAAAATTTATTCCGGAATATGCGGGTAAAATGCAATTTTATCTCTCTGTGCTGGATGATTTGGTAAAAACACCTGACGAGAATCCTTCTATAGGTATTATTCTCTGCCGGGATAAGAATAGAACGATCGTAGAATATGCGTTAAAGGATAGCGGGAAGCCAATCGGCATCGGAACTTATACACTAATGACAAGGCTTCCTAAGGACTTAAAGAGAGAGCTGCCATCACCCGAACAGATTGCTAAATTGCTTGAGGAAGCGAAGTAACATGTACATGGTGGGGGACCTTTGCAGACCGAAACCCTATCCGGCGCTTCGGTTTAATAAACTTGGCCGATGTCAGAGATATCGGCACTTAGCCAACACCGTGGCTTAATAAACTTGACAAAAGTGTCCTATATGGTATATTGGGTTTGCGTCTGGAATAGAATACTATATCCTGCTTGAATCTTTAAAAGATTCGGGCGGGATTTTTTGTTTTTTATACACAAAAAGGGGGCCTCTAAATGAAGAAGCGTTTAATGCTATCAGGCAGAATTTATGACCGTATTCGTAAAATCATCGAGGATGCCAGGAGCAACATCGCACGCGTTGTCAATACCGAGATGGTTATCGCCTACTGGCATATCGGCGGGGAAATTGTTAAAGAGGAGCAGGAGGGCAGGTCCCGAGCTGGATATGGAGAACGACTCCTGGAAACAATCTCCAAAAGATTATCCGATGATTTTGGCAAGGGTTTTGATGCACGCAATCTTTTCTATATGAGACAGTTTTATCTTTCGTATCCAAAATTGAACGCACTGCGTTCAGAATTGAGCTGGACGCATTACCGCATCCTAATGCGTATCGACAATCCCAATGCCCGGTCTTTTTACGAGATTGAATGTATAAATAATAAGTGGTCATCCCGTGAATTGGAGCGCCAGACGGGGTCTTTCCTTTACGAACGCCTCGCCTTGAGCAAAGACAAAAAAGGTCTTATGAAGCTGGCACGCAAGGGGCAGGAATTACAGAAGTATGCGGATATGATAAAGGATCCGTATGTTTTGGAGTTTACTGGCCTCTCAGCTGATCCAAAACTATATGAAAGCAAGGTAGAACAGGCATTAATCGATAACTTGTCTAAATTCCTGTTTGAGCTGGGGAAAGGATTTACCTTTGTAGCCCGCCAAAAACGCATCTCACTGGATGGAGATCATTTTTATATCGATCTCGTATTTTATAATACTATCCTGAAATGCTATGTGCTCATAGACCTGAAAATCGGCAAGCTCACCCACCAGGATATCGGGCAGATGCAGATGTATGTCAATTATTATGACCGCGAGCTTAAAGAGTCGAAAGATAACCCAACTGTAGGCCTTATCCTCTGCGGACGTAAAAAAGAAGCAGTCGTCCGCTATACCCTATCAAAAGATAACAAACAGATATTCGCTTCGAGATATAAACTGTATTTACCAACGAAGTCAGAATTGATGAGAGAATTAAAGAAATTTAACCAAAATCTACCATTGAGGCATTTTTGATGGTTCGTCCCTCGGCTTCGCTCGGGACAGTTTTCGCCTCACTTAATCGACGGCGAAAACTGGCGGCGTCGAAGCCAGGGGCTTCGGCATCCGCCATCATTTTCTCATGAAAATGATGGCGGAGAGGGAGAGATTCGAACTCTCGTATCCCGTAAGGGATAACACGCTTTCGAGGCGTGCGCTTTCAACCGCTCAGCCACCTCTCCGATTTTACGAAGTAAAATCGATCCTGAAGCGCCGTTAAGCAATGCGACAAATAGGAGCATTGCAGGCGCTGAAGGACTACATCTAAAAAGACTGTTGCTACGAACCTTATTTCACCTACGAGGAGTGATTACTTAGACCCGTCACACCTCGTAGGTGATTAAATGCCCACTATCCTTACTTTTCCTGCCGCTTTCTATGGCTATAGGCGATATCTTTGATAATATTCCACGGAATTAATTCGATGCTTTTCGCCGCAGGCATTCTTTCTTTGGCAAAACTTACAAGATACCCGCAGGAATTGCGGAACTCCTTAACCATCTTCTCTAGGGCCGCCAAATGTTTCTCGCTCGGTGAAGAAGTACACTTAACCTCAAACATTTTAATAGCGACACCATAGTCCAGGAAAAAGTCTATTTCATTATGGTTCGAGTCTCTATAAAAATACGGCTCGAAATTAAGGTTATGATTGTATTTCAATTTTAAGATTTCAGCAAGCACGAGATTTTCAAAAAAAGCGCCCGCCTGCGGGCCGGCATTCATCGTAGCGGGATTTGGGTATCTCAAAAGATATGCCAGAAGGCCTGTATCGGTAAAATAAAGTTTTGGACTCTTGATTACTCTCTTTGTTATATTTTTTGTAAAAGGACGCAGAAGGTATATAAGACGTGTTGACTCGAGGA
This sequence comes from Candidatus Omnitrophota bacterium, assembly GCA_041648975.1. Lineage (NCBI taxonomy): Bacteria > Pseudomonadati > Candidatus Omnitrophota > Candidatus Omnitrophota bacterium. The sequence continues at coordinate 6,398 of JBAZNZ010000022.1, forward strand.
TAGAAATCCACCGTCTTGCGGATGTGAAACTTACACCGGCCTCTTTTGACAATTCGTGAATATTAAGAATATTCCCGGCCCGCGCCGCCAGGAGTTCCAGAAAATTCTGAAAGACTTTTAGGTCATGAACAGATGTTATCTGGCGAATGTCGCGTTCGAGATATGTCTGGAGATATGAGGCATAAAATCTGTTTCGGTCCACACCATGAACAACAATCTCAGGAAAAAACCCGTGGAACATGGCCGAAAACGACTGCCTGATCCCATCTTCTCCCGGTTTATGCGGCATCTCCTCCGAAGAAAACGGTAATAATTCATACAGGGCCGCTCTGCCCGCCAGAGATTCGCTTATGCCGCCCATAAGAGTGAAATATTGAGATCCGGTCAATATAAAATGCCCTGCGTTTCTCCGGTCGCTGTCTACTGCCATTTTTATAAACGGCAGCAGGCTTGGTAAATATTGTATTTCGTCTACGATCATCTTTTTAGCGCGGGAGAGAAAAAACCTCGGATCGTCGTTGGCAAGTTTGCTCGTAAACGGGTCGTCAAAGGTCACATAATTGTGCTTCGGGAATATGTTCTGCAGGACGGTAGACTTTCCGGTCTGGCGGGGTCCTGTGAGAACGATGACCGGAAATTCTTCTGCCGCTTTTAATAATTCTTTTTCTATTGCTCTATGGATATATCGCTTCATGGCAAGATAAGTATACACTACATATTATGTAAATGCAACAAAAAAAAGCTAAATTACATTAAAAGAAAAGCTGCCTAACGACCGCCGCGTATATGACCCTCGAATGGAGCCAGCTATCGACGAAAAATTTCTTTAAAGAAAATGACGGGAAGAGCAGGTTGAATATCACCGATATCACCACTATATTCAGCACATAGACCATCACTATCGAAAAGAAGTAACCAGACTTCATGAAATCCGGCTGTCTTATCTTCATCACCTCTACCGTCGACACTATGTGGAACGCGAGCGCGAACCCTATCAGGAAGACAAAGATCGAGCCGTTTATATTATACGAAGACGCTATCACAAAATATACGATAGTTATGAGTATAGCGTATATCGGGATGAAATACGGGCTCAACTCTATGACCGCGTTGGTCTTGTCCGTCTTGACGGAGCCGCCCTCTTCCGAGACCTTGATCGATTTTATCTTACCGCCGAATACCCATGAAAAGCCCGCGTGGACGGCTTCATGGCCGAGGACATACAGGTAAGTCGGCTTATAGAACAACAGGTGCAGGACGACATAAACGGCTATGCCCCAGACGAAATAATCCAGGCTGCCCGAGAGCTCCTTTATCATGACGATACAGTCACGGAACGCTATCGACACTCCGACGGCGATCGGCAGGCTGAGTATCGCGGCTATGAATTTGATGACGAGCCCTAACATGCGCTATTCCTCCGGTTTGATAACCTCAAGCCCGTCCATGTACGGGACCAAAACTTTCGGGATATTCACGCTGCCGTCCTTATTCTGGTAATTTTCCAGTATCGCGACGACTAGCCTCGCCAGCGCGACGCCGGAACCGTTCAATGTGTGGACATATTCGTTTGTTCGTTTGTTCGTTTGTTCGTTTATTCGTTTATAACGTATGTTGGCCCGGCGCGCCTGAAAATCGGTGAAACACGAGCAGCTTGACACTTCGAGATATGCGTCCGTGCCGGGCGCGTAAAGCTCGATGTCGTAGCATTTCGCGGCGGCGAAGGATATGTCGCCAGTCGCAAGGAGCAGTATCCTGTACGGGAGGTTCAATAACTGCAGGACATCCTCGGCGTCGCCGACCAGTTTCTCCAGCTCGTCCAGGGACGTCTCCGGCTTTACGAACTTCACCATCTCCACCTTGTCAAATTGATGCACCCTTATCAGGCCTTTCGTGTCCTTGCCGTAAGAACCGGCCTCCCTTCTGAAGCATGCCGTATATGCCGTATAACGTACAGGAAGATCGGCCTCTTCCAGAGTATCGTTAGCGTGGATATTAGTAACCGGCACCTCGGCGGTCGGAATAAGGAAGAGGTCGTCGTCTTTGAGCTTATACATATCCTCTTCGAGTTTAGGAAGCTGCCCCGTCCCTGTCATGCTCCGCCTGTTCACGAGGAACGGAGGGAATATCTCCTTATAACCGTGCTTTTTTGTGTGCAGATCGAGCATGAAGTTAATAAGCGCCCTCTCAAGGCGCGCACCCAGGCCCATGAACAGGACAAAATTGGAACCGCTTATCTTCGAAGCAATGCCAAAGCTTATTATACCGAGATGCTCGGCAAGCTCAATATGGTTTTTAGGATTGAAGTCAAAAGCGGGGTTCTTGTCCCAGGATTTGACTATTTTATTGCATTCCGGACCCCCTACAGGCACTGATTTATCGGGTATATTTGGGATTGTATATGTAAATTTGGATATTTTTTGGTCACATTCCTCCACTTTTTTGTCAAAATCGGCTATTTTTTGGGAAACGACCTTCATTTTGGCTATAATTTCCTTAGCGTTTTTCTTATTTTTCATAAGGAACGATATCTCATCGTTAGCCTTATTCCTTTCGGCTTTAAGGGTCTCTGTTTCGACCAGCAATTTCCGGCGCTCCTCATCAAGCCTCAGAAGCTCATCTATGTCGATCTTCATATTATTGCGGTTCTTCAGAGCCTCTTTCACAAGCTCCTTGTTCTCTCGAATGAATTTCAAGTCTAGCATGTTGACTCCTTGTTATACATTAGTAACCAGAAACCAGTTTCCAGAAACCAGAATTGTTATATTGCAGCTTTATTATTTTTCTGGTTACTGGTTACTTTCTTTCTGGTTACTATTATTACCCCTTGATAACCCCTAGGGGCTTCATCCGGCAGACCTTCTTTGAAATGCCCGCGCCGTGCACCACGTCCACGACCTCGTTGACGTCTTTATAAGCATCCGGCATCTCTTCGGCCAGGGTCGAGCGGCCGCTCGATTTTACTATTATACCTTTATTTTCCAATTCGCGCGATATAGATCTTCCGCGGGAGGCCTGTATCGCCGCCGAGCGCGACATCAGCCTGCCCGCGCCGTGACATGTACTAAAAAAAGTCTCTTCGGCCTTTTTTGTGCCGACGAGTAGATATGAATTTCTGCCCATGTCTCCGGGTATTATAACAGGCTGTCCTGTCTTCTTGTACTTATCGGGCAATTCGGGATGCTCCGGAGGAAAAGCCCTGGTAGCGCCTTTCCTGTGGACGCATAACTCTTTTACTTTGCCGTTTATCTCATACTTCTCTATCTTGGCAATGTTGTGCGCGACGTCGTAAACGAGGTCCATGCCGAGGTCTTTCGGCCCCATATGGAATACCTTCTCGAATACAAGCCTCGTCAGGTACATCAGGCATTGCCTGTTGGCCCACGCGTAGTTGGCGGCGCATTTCATGGCGCCAAGATACGCCTTGCCCTCCGGCGAATTCACAGGCGCGCATGCAAGCTGCCTGTCCGGCACGGTTATGCCGTATTTCGAAAGCGAGTGAATAAAATCTTTAGAATACTCATCGCAGACCTGATAGCCGAGGCCGCGCGAGCCGGAATGTATCATGACGGTGACCTGCCCCTTGCTTACGCCTAACGCCGACGCGATAGGGGCGTCGTATACCTCGTCGACTACCTGGACCTCCAGGAAATGGTTGCCCGAACCGAGCGTGCCGGATTGATGCTTGCCGCGTTCGTAAGCGCGCGGCGAGACCTTATCAGGGTCGGCCCCTTTTATGGCGCCTCGCTCCTCGGTGCATTCCAGGTCTTCCTGTCTTCCATAACCGTGATCCACGACCCACTTCGCGCCTTCGACGAGAAGCTTCCTCTCTTCCGGAGCGCTTATCTTGATATCGCCCGTCGACCCTACGCCGGCGGGGACATTATTATGAAGAGCGTAGACCAGATCCTTAAGCCTGGGTTTTACGTCCTCTTCGGTGAGATCCGTCTTCATCAGCCTGACGCCGCAGTTTATGTCAAACCCCACTCCGCCCGGCGAAATAACGCCGCCTTCTTCAATATCCGTAGCCGCAACGCCGCCGATCGGGAACCCGTAGCCCCAATGGATGTCAGGCATCGCGAGAGAATGTTTTACAATCCCCGGCAGCATAGCGACGTTCGCGACCTGCTCGAGAGCCTTGTCATGCATGACAGCCTCGAGCATCTTTTCGCTCGTGTAGATGACGCCGTCGACCCGCATGCCCTGTTTATAGCTCTTGGGTATGCGCCACCTGTATTGGTCGATCTTCTCTAGCACGTGAACCTTCAGTCTGACTCTTTGATTTCACCTACGAGGAGTGACTACTTAGACCCGTCACACCTCGTAGGTGATTAAGGCTGACCTTGATTACTCAGGACCCGTCACACCTCGTAGGTGGAATAGTCACACCTCGTAGGTGTAATTTTAGGCCTATACGTCGAAAATCACCTCGACCTGATAGCCTGCGTCCGTCTTCTTTATTTTCAGGTCCGAATAGGTCGCCGCCTTTATCTCTTTCTGCAGGCGGTTCCTGTTGGCCCCGACAGGCCTGCCGGTTGCGGAGGCCTGTATCCTGTTCCCGGTCAGCTCCTCGACTTTAAACTTAAAGAATATTATCTGCCTCGTATAAAAATTATACAAAAGTTCGTCGAGCCATAAGACAAGAAGGTCTTCGTAGTTATCGGCGCGGAGGTCGAATTTATCCTCGGACCCGTCCTTCAGCCCCTCGAGGTCGGCGGCGAGATCGAACATGGCGAACGCGGCGTTCTCGAAGAGCTCTTTCAAGTCCTTGCCGAATACACGCACGCCTATATCCGCGGTATGGGGGAATTGCTCGTAACGCGTTTTCATCTATTTACGTTCCTGGTTTATCACTATCGTGCCCAGAGAGATGCCCTCTTTTTCGGCAAGCTCTTTCGCCTTCCTGTCCATCTCTTCCTTGGTCTTCAGCATATTCTCCAGCTGTAATTTCAGCTCAAGGCGCTCCTCGCTTATCTTCTCCATACGGCTTATGAGGCTCTCCTTCTCCGCCTTCTCTTCCGCCAGCTTTGACTTAAGCGACTGGAATTCAAATTCTCTCTGCTGAAGCTGGCTTACCGACTTGGCGCTTTGCGACCTCTCGTCTTCCACGCGCTGGGACAGGGTCTTTATCTTCTCATCCTGCATCCTGATGCTGACCTTCATCTCGGCGTTCGCTATCTCGAACTCTTTCAGCCTCGTCTCGATATCCTGCTTGGCAATCGTGACTTCCTCGAAGCGTTTCTGGAAAGATATCTTCTTGTCCTTTTCGCTCTCCTTGATGACGAAGAGGACTATGGTGCTGTACAGTAAGATGACGGTCGTTATCGATAACGATATAAGAAAAATTTTACCGTCTTTATCCATATTCATGGGTATCCCCCTTTATATAGACTAAACTTCAGTCTGATGCCTTAATTACACCTACGAGGAGTGACTACTTAGACCCGTCACACCTCGTAGGTGATTAAGTCGGACACTTTAACTACACCTACGAGGAGTGATTACTTAGACCCGTCACACCTCGTAGGTGTAATCAGGCTACTGGAAATCCAGGTCAATAATGAAACGCTTCTCTTCCTGGCCCATCGATTCCGGGAATGCCGGGAACGGGGCCGACTTCTTCACGGCCTTTATCGCTGTCGCGTCCAGGGCGTGGTTGGCGGACTTCAATATCTCCGGCCCGTATGAGATCGCTCCTTTCGGAGAAAGGAAGAACGCCAGCTTCACGCTTCCCCTGGCGGGCGCGCCTTTCTTCTTCCTGGGGATCTCGACGTTCTGGACGATCTTCTGCTTCACGGAATAGTAATATTCGCCGACGTTCTTTGGGACTAGGGTCATCTCCACCCTATCCTTCGCCGGGATGCTTCCAGATTCCCTTTCCAGGGCGTATTTATCGAAAGCGGACATCTTATCTTCTTTGAAGATCCCCGGCTTCATGTCTATTTTGCTCCTTCTCTCAAAAGCGGGTTTTTCGGTTATGGTAAACCTCTTTTCTCCTGTGGGCGGTGTCTCCGGAGTCTCCAGGTAATCGTACTCGCCCGTAATTATGTGAGGAGTGAGGAAGATGACAAGCTCCTGCTTCTTCACTTCCTTATCGGTCTTTTTGAACATCAGGCCTATCAAAGGAATGTCTCCTATTATCGGGACTTTGTTTACCGTGTTGGTCCGTTCGTCTTTTATGAGGCCGGCTATGACTATTGTAGTCCCGTCTTTTACCGTGACGCTCGTCTCAGCCTGTGTCGTAGAAACCACGGGAACCAATGTAGCGGGGCTGCCGTAAGTGTAGTCGCCCGATTTAGAGCTGACCTCGGGTTTTATCTTCATTGTAACAAAACCGTCCTTATTTATGGTAGGAGTGACGTATAACTTCACGCCGACATCGATGAAACTTAAGTTTGTCGCGGTGGTGGAGGTCGAAGTGCCCTGCGTGACCGTATTTGTAGCGTAAGGCTGGGATGTCCCTATCAGGATCTTGGCCTCCTGGTTATTGAGCGCCGTTATCCTGGGGCTCGATAGGAGGTTCGCGTCGCCAACCTCTTTCAGCGCCTGGATCATCATGGCGTATTCCTGCCCTGAATTGAGCGCGCCTACCATGATCTGCAATCCGGGGTTCATGCCGGTAGCCGCCGTAGCCAGCTCAAATGTGTTAGCGACATTTATTTCTTTTGTAAGTTTGTTGAGGACCGACTGCCAGTCGACTCCAAGCTTATATTTATCATCCAGGGTGATCTGCACTATCTTCGACTCTATCAGGACCTGCTGTAGTTTATCGTCGAAGGCGATGACCATCTCCTCTATCTCGCCCATCTTCCTCGTAAGGTCGGTGACCATTATCTTATTGGTCCTCTCGTCTATCTGCACCGTCCCCGCGCCCTTTGTCATGGTATCTGATATCTTCGTCTTCATGTCAGCGGCTTTCGCGTATCTCAATTCAAAAATCTTTGTAACGGTAGGCGAGTCTATCTTTTCTATGGTGAGCGCCATCTGTTCGACGATGCCGGGGCTGTCTATCGCTATGACCGTATTTGAGCCTTCGTCAACGACGATCTTCCCCATCTTCGTCTTCATCTGGCTGAGGGTCTTGTTAACTTCGGCGGCCTTCGCGAATTTCAACTGGAACGTCTTCATCTCTTTCTTGTCCGCGTACCTTTCGCCGTACATGGCCTCATATTCCCTTTGCGTCATAACGTATATTATGTCGCCGCGCCTATCGTAAGCGAGGTTATTGGCGAGAAGTATTATCTCGAAAGCGTCCATAAGGTTCACGCTCTTAAGGAATATGGTGACGCGGCCTTTGACGTCGTTACCAAGGACGACATTCAGGTTGCCTTTGGCGGCCAACATCTTAATGACCTCGATCACATCCATCCCTTTCAGGTCGAGAGAGATCTTGTCAATGCCGCCCGTCTGCTGGAGAGATATGGTCTCTTTTCCTGTGAGCGGGATCGTCTCCGCCTGGGCGTCCTGGGCCTGCGCCGGCATTGGGGCCGCCGCGGTTGACATGCTGCAGATTAATATCAAAGCAATAATTGATCTTCTCATCATTTGTACCCCCGAATTTTACGATAGTAAAATTCGTCCCGAGAAACCGATGAACAAAAGGTTTCGAGGGACTACATTTTATTATCTTACAAAAACAGCGCTATCTTCCTTCCGTCCTGATCGAGGACTACCTTGCTCTCGGTTATCTCTTCCACCGTAAAGTTATCGAAAGACTGCCCTTTATTAAGGTAATATGTCTTTTGGTTCTTCTTATCCTCTATAATAGCCTGCGGGTCGTCGCCGGGTATTATCCCGACCAGACCCAGGTCGTTCAACGCATCGCTCGAAACGCCTATTTTCGGGGCAGTCGCATCGCCTGACGACGCCGTGAATATCTTCTTTCTCGAGATGTCGCCGGAATAATATGAATAATCTTTTTGCTCCGAAGTTATATCTTTTTCCGCCTTCGGCGGCTTTGACGGAACCCGGGCGGCGGCGGATATGACCGTTTCCAGGTCTTTGTACGGCCTTATGAATATCAACTCTATGAAAAAATATACCGCCAGGAGCGACGCGGCAATAACAAGGTATTTATTTAATGTCTTTAACCTGTCCGGATCGAACATCTTATTCTTAAAGATATCCGTCTTGAATATCTCCGTCATATAAACCTGGGCCCTGTTCTTTTTCGCGGGCCCGGGCGGGGCTCCGGAATCCTGCGCCGCGCCGGATTCCGGATGACGGGGATCTCCCTTCTTGCTCTTTCCTTTAATAAGGTCCAGCAGGCGCTGTTCCGGCGACGCGTTCTTGTTCATTTAAGTTATGTCCTTACCGATCACATCCGCTATGAAAGTCTCGTCGACGACTTCCCGGTCGTTCATGACAAGGAATTCGAGCGCGTTATGGCACAATATCGATATCTTCCTGGGATACCCCTGGACATATTCGAATATCCGCTTAATCGCGCCTTCGGTGAATAGTTTCCTGTCCAAATTAAGGCCGGCCTCCGAGAGCCTGAACTCTATCATCTCCCTGGTCTCTTTTTCGTCCAGCGGATTTATTATATACTTCAACCCTATCCTGTCGTAAAAATTATTTATCTTCTTTATCCTGGGCAAAAGCTCCATCTGGGAAACGATGACGAGCTGGAGTAGTTTGTAATCGTTCGTCTCGTAATTCAGGAACGTCCTCAATATCTCGAGATACGGCGCCGATAGCTTCTGTCCTTCGTCTATGATAAGGACGACCGTCTTGGATTCCTCGACGCCTTTTTTGAAGAGATACCTCTGTATCTCTTCTTTGTAATCGAGAGTAGACCTGGAATCCGGCTTTATGCCGAACATCTTGACGAGGCTCGACAGGAACTGGAACTCGGACTTGTAGGATGGGTCGAGGACTATGTGGAATATGTAATTTTCGTCGCTCGCGAAGCTCTGCAGGAGAGCGCGCGACATGGTGGTCTTTCCGATACCGACGTCTCCCAATACGAGGCTTAATCCCCGCTTCAACCTTATCATTATCTCCAATCTCTGGAGGGCGGTGTTGTGCGCCGATGAGCGGTAAAAGAACGCGGGGTCCGGGCTCGTGGAGAACGGTTCTTTCTTCAGGCCGAGCGTCTCATAATAGCTCATGAGGATCCCTTCTCGTCCATTAGATAGCGGATCTTGTTAAGGGAGACCTTTTCTTTCCTGAGTCCGATTATGCGTTTTAATGAATCAACGGTGGAATTATTAAAATACCGGAAGTTCGTTTCGGGAGAGCGGCCTATCTCTCTTATGAGGCCCAACTTCAAATAATATTTGACCGTATAGACAGAAAGGCCCGAAAGACGGGAAAGGTCTTTTACCAGGTAGAGGTTATTATTAAGCGCCGCGCTCTCCATGTGGATAGTAGGTTCTCACTCTCTATGTAGAGAGTATATCATAAGATCCTTATTTGTCAATGGGATGTGTATAACCGTATCCACCTACGAGGAGTGATTACTTAGACCCGTCACACCTCGTAGGTGATACCTATCACCTCGTAGGTGAGATGGGTGGGTTAATCTAAGGCTATCTTGCTTATGAGGAAGGTGCCTTTGAGCGTGCCCGGCGAGGATTTTGAATTCAATGTGAACCGCCGCACTCCCAGGATCATGTTGGGCGAATTTTCTATGTCGTAAAGGAATTTCGAGAAATTCTCCATCGTCGCCTCGGCGGTGACATCTACGAGCACTTCCCTGTATGAGCCGACGTTCCTGGCCCCTACGGGTTTAATATTCACGATCAGGCAGGAATCGTTGCGCGATATGGTCTCTATGTGCGTCAATATCTCGGCTACAGATTCATCTTCGCTCTTCGCCGATTTTACATACTTTGAATATTTCCTGTAATCCGCTTCTATATCTTTATACGCGGCGAGCATCTTCATGTCCTTTTCCAGTATGACCGCCCCGGACTTTATATCATCGTCTGCCGTCCTCCAACGCGACAATATGGGATCCACCAGAAAGCTGTATATGACAGCGGCGAGTATCATAGATACCGCGAAGGCCGCTATGGTTTTTTCCCTTTTGCTCAGGTTCTTTATGAACATGTATTGGGTGCCCGCCTATTTTATGGGCGTAAGGGCGCAGGTCGCTTCAAAATCCGCCACCTCTTTCCCGGCCGTTATCCTCTTTGTGGCGTACTTCACTTTCACGTTCTCAAAATACGGCGACTTCTCGAGGATAGAGACATACGCGAAGACATCTCCGAGCGCCGACGCGCTTCCCCTGACGGTAAGCGACCTGCCTCTCTCGTAATCGAGCATCGTGAACGATATGTTATCCGGCGTTATCTTGTGGACCTCGCGCAGGATATCTATGGCTAGCGGCTTCTTCTTCAGGCCTTCCTTTACGATATTGATATCCTTCAGCATCTTCTTCGCGTTGCGTACCTTCGGCCCTGCCGAACTCAACTCCGAATCGATCTTTTTGAGATAGCCCGTCTTATCGCCCAGCTTTTTGGCCGCTATTCCGACGGCGACCGATACTATCGTCAATATCAAAGCGGCGCCGAATATGATATTCTTCTTAACGAGGAGCGTCCGCCGCTCATCTGACAACGCCTCCGGCATAAGGCTTATGCTCATGTCTTCCGCTTTGAATACAAGGCCGAGAAGCTCGACGAACGAGGCCCCCTCCGGCTCTATCTGCGCGGACGAGTTTACGGGAACATCCTTCATGGGATCCGCGATCTCGACGGGAATATTCAGCTGAGTCTCGAGGAGGGCTTTGCATTCCTCCGGCGCGGCCTGCGCGCCGCAGAGGATGAGCTTTTTCACCGGATCATGCGTCCCTTTACGGTAGGTCATCATCGACATCTTCACCTGGTCGACGATCTTTTCTTTAGAGATCGGGTTCTTAACGTCGTATGAGACGCCCCGCGTGAAGATAAGTTTCCCGCCGGCGATCACGCCGATGTCGATATAGGCCGGGTCCACGTTAACGGCCAGCGCCGCTTCTTCCGGCGCGGCGGCGGAAGTAAGAGCGCACCACATGAGCAGGCCTTCAGAGCCCAGAGCTATATCCTCGACGTCTAGGCGGGCTTTTTTCAGTATTCCGACCAGGCGATGAACGGTCTCCGACTGCGCGATCGCCAGGAGCACGCTCGAGTATCCGTCTTCAAAGCGCTCCACTACCCTGTAGCCGGCTATAACGGCCTCGTCCGTATACGGGACGTACTTAAGGGCCTCGAGCTTGATTATCTTCTTTATCTCTCCGTCATCGGACGACGGGAGCCTCAGGAACCTTACCGTCACCAGATGCCTTGGCACGCTCAAGCGGATCTTGCGGTGGGATATGCCGAGCGAATCGAATATGCCGTCTATCTCTTCGGATATCGCGCTGTCGGCGAACGCCGTTAGAGGCCTCTTCGATAAACGGACAAGCTCTTTTCGACCCTTAAAAACGGCCGTCTCGGCGATCTTTATATAACCCTCGTTCAACTCTACCGCCACGACGGTCTTCTCGAGGCCGAACAGGTCCTTAAGGGCGTCTAATACTCCCGATAAGATATTAATATTGTCCCTTTCTGAGCGTCTCTCTGGACGACGCAAACGATCCTCTTTTCAACGCCGGATCTATCCAGCGCCGCTTTCGATTCAATTCTAAAATAACTCGACTTCGTTGTAAAGGAGTTTCTTATGCTTCCGAAATCGGTCTCGTATCCTCCGAGGTTCAATATATCCTTGATGCTGTTTTCATCGGTAAAGACCGTCTCGCTCTCGGGCCCGATGGCCTGCTCGTCTTTTTTGCCCCAGCGCTTGGAGGCGATCTCATTCATCACGATATCGGATATCGGAGGCAGGGTAGACTGCCCGATGACGCGTATGACCTTTTCGGTCGCCGTATTCAGATTCACCTTGGCGTCGTCGGGACCGTATACCGTGATATATTCTTTGACAGCGTCAAATATCTCCGGCGTCATGCCTTTCACAAGCATGAGCTCTTCTATGACGCTGAAAGGCTCGTTCTTGCAGGCGTAACCGAGGTCCGAATAATCGTCATCCTCCGCGCCGCCGGGCGAAGTCATGTCGTCCGCGTCACGCCAGTCTATTATAGCCGCCGCGATCCCTTTATTATCCTCGCCCAAAAGCGTTTCAAGCACCCTTTGGGAAGCTTTATTTATATTTATCTTCCGCTCTTCGTCCATCATTCCGGGATAATCTTTCCCTTCCTGGACGTAGCCGATGGAATAATTCCCGGAGCCTACAGCGACATTGGTGAACATTTTCGACAGCTGGGCCGTCTTGTCCTCAGTTGCTATCAACATCACACCGCATTCAGTCATGGAATCGAAGTCGTTGGCGTCCCAGGACAGGAACTCCCGGGTCTTGTATACACCGGCCTTGGCGATAAACAAGGCCCTGGTCTTATCCATCGCGTATTTGCTAAGGCGCGCCTCAATAGACATGCGGAAGCCTATCCCGATCGCCAGCACGGACAATATCGCCAGCATCCAGAGTGACGCTACGAGTATGGTGCCTTTTTTATCCCGTATCATTTAGCGCCCTTTTCCTATATTATGTCACCCAGGCTGCCCATCGGTATAAATACCGTCTTCTCGAAGCTGCCTGCTTTTATCTTCACTCCACGCGGTATATTCGTCCTGTCTTCCTCTTCCCATTCATCCTTCCACCGGTATGAGTACTCTTTATCCTTGGGAGATCCTTCGATATAAGCGTACTTGAAACCGAAATCTTTTTCGCTTGCGACGCTCATGACCTCCGACGGAAACGCCTTCTTTTCGTCGAGGGCTTCTCCGGCGGCGGCGACGGACCTGATGAGGGCATATCTCTCTTTCTTTTCCTCTGTGACGGCCTTAAGTTCATAGATGACCTTCGCGAGCTCTTTGCGCGCCCGGCCGTCTTCTGCCGGCATATCGACAAGCGTGATAAAAGCTATTCTCTTGTCGTCACCCTCAAAATTCGGTTCATCCTTAGCGGCCGTATATTTGACGGCGTTCTTAAGGTCCATGGCTATGATATTGAAAAAGAACCTCGCCGACTGGTTGGCCTCTATCACCGGATTCGTCCTGCGCCACACCCTCAGGCCCGCGCTGAATGTGGAATAGATGCTCACCGCGATTATAGAAAATATCGTCACGGCGACGATCAGCTCTACGAACGTGAAGCCCTTCTCCCGGTCTTTGTGTCTTTCCATATCCATGGCGGTCACTTTTGCGGTTTACCTATAAAGCTTGTTATAGAATACCTATCGGCCCCGGAGCCTTTTTTACGGTAGACATCCATCGTCACGGCGTTAAGGTTCGGATCCTCTCTGTCGTCTTCCACTATCGCCGTAACGTTCGAGGCCCAGAGATAGTCCCTGTCGTCCTTGAACTCATTCTCGTTCCTTCCCTTTTCGGCCTCGCCCTTTTCTTCGATCTCAAACATGGCCTCTTCCAATAGAAGGCTGTATTTGAAGAGGGCCTTCGACCGCTGGATGGCGATCTTTGCCGTCGAATAGACACGCGTGACGAAGAGGAGGCCCCCTGTCAGTATGATTATGCTTATCATCACCTCCAACAAGAGAAAACCCTTTTTACCTCTTATTCTACTCGGCATCTTTTATCTCTTTTATCCGGGTAAGGCTCCCGAAGCCTTTCGCGCTTATCTTGTATCCGGTCCCTGCCCTGGCGAAGACGTCTATATCCACTTCGTCGCAATGGCCGTCCGGATAAAATGTTATAAAATTTTTCGGCGCTTTGAACGAAACGCCCTGGGGCAGGTCAAAGATCCTGCCGAACCTGCCTGTTATCTTTTTCTCGGGCTGACCGGCGGAAGGGCTTGCCTCAAGGACGCGATACCTGCCTTTCTCGAAGTCAAATACGAGTTTAAAAGCCTTCGTCTCGAGGACAGCCTTTTCCTGGATATAATTTATAAGCTTGGATATATTGTAAGCCGCGTCTTTGACAGCGAGGTCTGAGAACGATCTTTTGAAGAGCGGCGTGGAGAGCCCTAAAAGCACAAGTATTATGACCGCTACCAGGGTCAGTTCTATCAGGGTAAACGCGGGCCTTGAGTTCATTGCGTTTCGGTCTTCTCTTCTTCCCAGCTTATTACGTCGTCCTGGCCGCCCTCTACCCCGTCTTTCCCCGTAGAATAAAGATCGTAATCGCCGTGCGAGCCGGGGAACTTATATCCGTATGGGCGGCCCCACGGGTCTATCGGCCTCTTCTTAAGATACGGGCCTCTGCCTTCCTTCTTCTCCATCAGGATATCGAGGTTTTCGGGATAAGAGCCGTTATCTATCTCATACATATCGAGGGCCGAGGCTATGTTGGCCTGGATGTCCGCCTTCGCGGCGGCGCGTTTCGCCTGTTCCGTCCTGCCCGCGAGGCGCGGCATGACCATGGCAACGAGAGTACCAATAATTATTACGACGAGCATCAGCTCTACCAGCGTGAAACCTCTATTATCTTTTTTCATATCTGTTACCCCTTTCATCCCATTAAAAAGTTTATCTCGAATATCGGCAAAAGCATCGCTATGACTATAAAACCGACGACCAGCCCCAGCGTCAATATAATAAGCGGCTCCAGAAGAGACATCATGATCTTTATCGCTTCGTCGGATTCTCTTTCGTAGCCCTGAGCCACCTTAAAGAGCGACTTCTCAAGATGGCCGCCTTCTTCGCCTATAGATATCATATTGATGACGGCGGGCGGTATCGTCTGAGATCTATGCAGCCCGTTGGCGAGGCTCGACCCTTCCCTGACCGCGTTGTAGGTCTCTTCGATATCACGCCGCATCAGCGCGTTCTCTATAGTCTCCGAGACGACCTTGAGCGACTCAAGTATAGGCACGCCGTTCTCGAGGAGGGTCGCCAGCGTCCTGGAGAACCTGGCTATCTCGACCTTTCTTGTCAATTGGCCGGCGATGGGAAGGTTTAATTTGAACTTGTCTATCGCAAGCCTTCCGTCCCGGGTCTTGTATACCTTCATCACGGTCATGGCTATGGCAAATACGAAACCGAGGATGAGCCACCAGTAATCCCTGATGAGGCCGCTTATTAAGAGCAGCGCCTGCGTAGGGAGCGGCATCGCCTGCCCGAGATCGCTGAACATGACCGTCATCTTCGGGATGACGAAAGTCATAAGCACGATGATCGTGGCCAGTCCCACCAACGACATGAGGACCGGATACGCGAGCGCCGTCTTTATCTTAGTCTGTATATCGAGCTGTTTCTCGTTAAAATCAGAAAGCCTCATCAGGATATTTTCCATGGCGCCTCCGGTCTCTCCCGACCTTATCATGCTGACGAAGAGGTTGGAAAAGACTTTGGGGTGCCTGGCCAACGCTTCGGAGAGGGACTTGCCGCTGACGCAGACTTCCCTGACATCCTCTATCACTTTCTTCAGGGTCTTATTGCCGGTCTGATTATAGAGTATCTCGAGCGCCTTGACGATGGTGAGCCCCGATTCCAGCAGGTCGGAGAGCTGCCTGGTAAAATCCGTGATGTCTTTCAGGCTCACCCTGTAAAAGAAATAAGAGCCGCCTCCGGCGGACTTGCTTAATATATCATCTTCCTCGCCGATCGAAACGAGGAAAAGGCCCATCTGGCTTATCTTCTGGATGGCCGCAGCTTTGGTATCGGCGACAAGCGAGCCTTTGATATGTTCGGTTGGACTTTTTTTAGCTTCGTAGATAAACTTGGGCATCGTAATTCCTAGATAATATTTGAATTATGGGACAGGCCGATAAACTCGAAGCACGAAATCCGAAATTCGAAACAAATTCGAATATTTAAATGCTAAAAAAATTTTCAAAACAGATATTTTGATTATTTGAATTTTGGTCATTCGATATTGTTTCGGATTTCGATATTCGCCCTTTCGAATTTAATCCTCGAGCTCTTCCTGTTGAGTTACCCTGATGACTTCGCCCGGCGTCGTTATGCCGAGCATTATCTTCTCCCATCCGTCCTGGCGCAGGGTCCTCATGCCAAGAGACATGGCCTTCTTCTTTATCTGGTCGGATGAGGCCCTCTTCAGCACAAGCTCCCTTATGGGATCGTTCATGACCAGTATCTCGTATATCGCGGTCCTGCCCTTATAGCCGGTGAACCTGCAGGACTCGCATCCCTTTCCTTCGTATATCTTTACCTTCGACAGGTCGAGGCTCGATACCCCCAGCTCTTTAAGCACCTCTTTATCCGGCCTGGCCTCGCTCTTGCAATTCTTGCATATTACCCTCACGAGGCGCTGGGCTATGAAACACTCGACTGCCGATGATACGAGAAACGGCTCGACGCCCATATCGACAAGACGCGTCACACCGCCTGCCGCGTCATTGGTATGTATCGTCGAGAATACGAGGTGGCCTGTGAGCGCGACCCTTATGGTTATCTCCGCGGTTTCGTAATCCCTGACCTCTCCGACCATCATGACATCGGGGTCGTGCCTTAACATCGACCTCAGGGCGTTGGCGAATGTGAGGTTTATCTTGGGCTGGACCTGAATCTGCGTTATCCCCTGAAGCTGGTATTCTATCGGGTCTTCGATAGTTATGATCTTCTTATCCTTGGTATTAATCTTGCTCAAAGAGGCGTAAAGGGTCGTCGTCTTCCCGCTTCCCGTCGGGCCCGTCACGAATATGATGCCGTGCGGCAGTTTTATCATCCGCTCCAGGATATCGAGATCCTTCTTCAAGAGCCCCAGCCTCTCGAGCCCGAAAAGGATATTCGTAGAGAGCACCCTGATGACGACGCTCTCGCCGAAAGGCGTCGGGAGTATCGACACCCTGAGGTCGACCTCATCGTCGCCTATCTTTATCTTTATCCTTCCGTCCTGCGGCAGGCGCTTCTCCGCGATATCGAGGTTGGCCATTATCTTGATGCGGGAGATGATGGCGGACTGGAAGTTCTTTATCGTCGGAGGCACCTTCGTGTCGTGCAGGACGCCGTCTATGCGGTATCTCACGTTAAGTTCGCCCTCGTAAGGCTCTATGTGAACATCCGTCGCCCTTTCCTTGTAGGCCTCGAGCAGTATCTGGTTGACGAACTTTATTATAGAGGCGTCATCGGCCGATTCGACCAGGTCCTGCGTCTCCTGGGACTGGACGCTCACGATCCTGTCCTGCGACAACTCGGGCGCCATCTTCTCTATCGTCTCGGCGCCGACGCCGTAGTATTTCTTTATGGCCTCTACGATGTCCTTCTTGCTCGCGAGGACGGTCTTTATCTCTTTCTTCAGGAGCAGGCGTATGTCGTCTACGGTATGGATGTCGAGCGGATTGGCCATCGCTACGGTTATGAGATTGTCGTCGATACTGATAGGTATCAGCTCGTAATGGGTGGCGAATTTAGCGGGTATCTTATCTATTACGGAGGGATCTATCTTGACGCTGCGAAGCTTGATGTATTCAACACCGGTCTTCTCAGACAAGGCCTTATAGAATACATCTTCATTTATAAGACCTAATTTTATTAATATATCTCCTAAGTGCTCTTTGGAATATTCCTGCTCCAACAGGGCCCTTTCGAGCCCTTCTATAGTAACGAGGCCCTTCTGCAGCAACAATTGCCCTATCAGATCGGAGTCGTTTAATGGCATATGAGAAGAATATCACATTTAAGCGTAAAAATCAATCATGCGGGGGCTGCTCAAACCTAAGCCTCGTTATTCGAGCACCAGGAAATTTTTACGGGTCCCCGCCTGCCAGCGAGAGACTGCTTCAGGCGGGCAGGCTGCTGCTCCTTCGACTTTTTCTTTTAAAGGGCTCGTATGGGTTTATCCCGCCATCTGTTTAGCTCGGGGCGGGATCCCGCCTCAAGCCTCACTCCGGGCGGGACAATCTATCACGAGTATATTCTATGCGCGTATCTACGTATCCCGAACTATAGTCTTTAACATTCGGGCACCCCATCCAATCCGCCTATCATTAACTCCATCGGATTGGGTTTACAATCTGTAGTCGTAGGGGAGGTTTAAACCTCCCCTACGACATTCGCGCGTATCTATATGCCCGAACTAGACTCTTCTATATTCGGGACACCCCATCCCTGCCCGCCAGACTTAGCTTGCTGCGATCAGGCGGGCATACTTCGCCCTTTATCGAGAAAAAGTCTGGAAGGAGCATCACCCGTAAAAATTTCCCAATCACACTTCCTTATGTCTGTTTCCCCAGTAAAATTTTTCTACCCGTACAGGAAAACCTAAGCCGACGTTATGATGAGCACATTGTCCCGCCTAGAGTCTAATGCGGGGCGGGATCCCGCCAGAATATGACAGAGGGCGGGAATAATATTAGGTCTTTGTGAAGAAGAAAAACGGTTATATATAACAATGTTTTGATATTAAAAGAGCCAAGGCTGCTCGAGGCCGGATCATCGTCCCGCCGGAGGCGGGACGCCGGCCGAGTTGCCGCAGGCTCCCGTTTTTCGACTGAACAAAGACCGACCCCATAGATATGAGTGTTGGGGGAATATTTTCAGTGCTCACATAACTAGGCTTAGGTTTGAGTTTGGACAGGAAGAAAAATTTCACCCTTTTCTAATCCCCGAATGACGTTCCAAGGGCGCGAGCTGTCTGTACCAGCCTGTGGTCGAGGGGGACAAGCCTCGGCCCTCTGGCGACTTCTTCCAGCGGCACGCTCATTATAGTCCCGCCCCTATACCCCATGATATGGCCGAACTCTTTATTCACTATCATGTCTACGGCCGTGGAGCCGAGCTCTGTGGCCAGCACCCTGTCAAAAGGAGTCGGAGAACCGCCCCTTAACAGATGGCCCATGACCACGGTGCGCGCCTCGAGGCCCGTCATCTTCTCAAGCTTTTCCGCGATGACAAAACCTATGCCGCCTAACCGTACCGGGTCGGCGCTCTTCTCCACCATCTTCCTGACGACAACATCGCCGCCTTTCGGTTTCGCGCCTTCGGCGACAACTATGATACTGAACCTCCTGCCCTTCTTATTCCTCTTTTTGGTGACATCGGCTATCTTTCCTATGTCGAAAGGTATCTCAGGCATCAGTATTATGTCACCTCCGGAGGCAAGCCCCGAATGAAGCGCTATCCATCCGGCCTTATGCCCCATGACCTCCACGATCATGATACGATGGTGCGACTGCGCCGTAGTATGGATCCTGTCGATCCCCTCGGTCGCTATCCAGACCGCTGTCGCGAATCCGAAAGTCACGTCCGTGCCGCGTATGTCGTTATCGATCGTCTTAGGCACGCCGACCACGGGGATGCCTTCCTTGTAAAGCCTGCTGGCTATGCCCAGCGTCCCGTCGCCGCCTATGACGACAAGGCATGAAACTCCCAGCTTCTTCAGGTTCTTAATCACAGTCCTGGAACGGTCCTCGAATTTCAGCGACTTGCCTTTCTGGACGGCATACCTGTAAGGATTGGCTATCTTTGAAGTGCCGAGTATCGTCCCGCCCAGGGTCAATATGCCCGAGACATCGTTGTAAGATATCCTCCTGTGCCTGTTCTTGACCAGGCCCTCGTATGAATCTTCTATGCCTATGATCTCCATCCCGTGATCGAGTATCGCTTTCTTCGCTACCGCCCTTATGACCGCGTTGATGCCGGGGCAGTCCCCGCCGCCCGTCAGGATCGCTATTCTCTTTTGCTTAGTCATATCGACTCCTTTCGATTTTGCGTGCAAAATCGATACTGAGGCGGTGTTAAGCAATCCGACTAACAGCAGGATTGCAGCCGCCGAAGTATCTTAACAACTGATTCCACCTACGAGGAGTGTCCCGCCAATTCTTTTACTCGGGGCGGGATCCCGCCCCGAATCCTATTCCGGGCGGGGACCACTTAGACCCGTCACACCTCGTAGGTGTTTCAAGGCTACCCCATACTCTTCCTGAACCGCACGGCGCTTAAAGTTATTACACATACGCCCATGACCGCAAGCGGCAGAAGCTGGGCCCATAAAACCTCGATCCCGACCCCTTTCAGGAATATGCTCCTCGTTACCACCATGAAATAGCGCAGAGGATTAAAAAACGTAAACCACTGTATAACCTGCGGCATATTGGCGATCGGATACGCGAACCCCGATAATAGCACCGTCGGCATGAAAAAGAGAAATACCGACATCATCGCCTCCTGTTGGGTTGAAGATACTGTCGATATGAAAAGCCCTATCCCTAAAGAAGTGAAGAGATATACGCATGTAGAGAATAATAACAACAATAAGTTGCCTCTTAGCGGCACATGGAACCAGAATACTCCCAGCGTCGTGATGAGCGTTATCTGAACAAGAGCTATGATGGCAAAAGGCACAAGCTTCCCGATAATAAGTTCAATGGGTTTCAGGGGGCTGACGATCAGCTGTTCCATGGTGCCTATCTCTTTCTCTTTTACTATAGCCATGGCTGTAAGCAGAAGGGACATCATCGTCACAATGGTGGCAATTACTCCGGGCAGGTAATAATTCCTGGAAACAAGGTTCCCGTTAAACCACGGCCTGTCCCTCAAATCCACACTCGGCGCGTTACCCATAAAACCTTTTGACTGCAGCTTTTCTTCCATAAGCTGATAGGAGCGGTTCTCCACGATCGAATTGGCGTAGCCCATTATTATCATGGCAGTATTCGAGTCGGTGCCGTCGAAAGCCAGCTGGACCTGGGCGTCCTTGCCGGCTTTGAGGTTGCGGCCGAAACCCCGATCCATGTGGATGACCACGCTCGCCAATCCCCTGTCGAGAACATAGTCCTGCTCCTTGCCGCTTGATATATATTCTTTGGGTATAAAATATTTGGAGAAGGTGAAGTCCCTGATGAGCTCGCGGCTCTCGACGGTGTTATCCCGGTCGAAAATGGCCGTCGGGACAAAATTGATATCTTTATTCGCGGCATAGCCGAATAGTATTATCTGGATGAGCGGAGTAACGAATATGACCGTCTTCATCCGCGGATCGCGGAAGACCTGTTTGAACTCTTTTATTAGGATGGCCTTTGCCCGTTCGAACATTATAAATCCCTCGCAAGTTAATTAAATAAGTCCATCTACCATGTGCCGAGGTCTCCGACCGAGGCCAAGACTAATTAAAATTATGGTGAGCAAGCCCTTATACCGAGTCCGGGCGCGTCGAACCATTACGCAACCTTCTTTTTAAACTTCCTTATAGCAAACGTTAACATCACAAAAGCGAATAACAGCAGGAAAAGCGCGTCATCCCACAACACCTCTATGCCGCAACCTTTCAGGAAGAGATTTCTCGTTATGATGATGTAATAGCGCGCGGGAATAAGATAGGTGATGAGCTGAAGCGCCTGCGGCATATTGAATATCGGGTATATGAACCCCGACAGAAGCAATGTCGGTATCATAGTCGTCAGAGTCGCAAGCTGGCTGGCCATGAGCTGCGTCCTGGCTACTATGGAGATGACTATGCCCTGCGACAGGCCGCCCGTCAGGAAGAGGCAGCTCAGGATGAAGAGCAGGAGATAACTGCCCCTGAAAGGGACTCCGAATAAAAACTTGGCCATAAGCACTCCCACGGTGAGGTCAAAAAAACCGATCACGAAATACGGTATGAATTTGCCTATGACCAGCTCCGGCGCCTTCACCGGAGTGGAGATGAGCTGCTCCATCGTGCCCCTCTCCCATTCCCGCGCGATACAGATAGAGGTGAGAAGGGCCGCGATTATCATAATGATCATCGCAATTACTCCCGGGACGATAAACCACGTGCTCTCAAGGCCCATGTTATACCAGATCCTCGAACGGGCATCGAGCGTCTTGCGCGGGCTTATGCCGTATTCTTCAAGCGTTATGTCCAGCAGCTTAACATTGTAATCTGCGACTACCGAGCGCACGTAATTCCTGGCTATAGTCGCGGTATTTGCGTCGCTCCCGTCCATCAGGAGCTGCAATGGGGCCGCTGTCCCCGACTCGATATTTCGCGAGAAGTGCCTGGGGATGATGAGCGCCATTATCACTTCGCCGCTGTTTATCATGCGCTCTATATCGCGGTAGTTGTCTGTGTAGTGGATAATCCTGAAATATTTGGAATTCTTGAAATTCAGCAGGAAATTGCGGGTGAGTTCCGAAGACGCGTCCTGGTTCCATACGACGGTGCGGACGTGGTCGATATCCAGGGAAAGCCCGTAGCCGAAGATCAAAAGCAGGAACATCGGTATACCCAGGGCCAGCGCGAGCGAACGCGGATCGCGTTTTATCTGGACGAATTCCTTCCAGGCTATGGCCTTAACTCTTTTCAGATTGAGATTTATCATATTCCTCTATAGAAGATACGAAGACGTCCTCCAGGGATGGGAGTATCTTATTAACGGTGAAATCCCCGATATTCGCACTTTTCAGGAAGCCGCTTATCGCGGGAATAGCCTTAGCGCTGTCGTAAACCACTGTGTGGATATCGGCGCCGAAGAGCGCCGCCTTTTTCACGCCTTCCGTCTTACCGATCTTATCGAGCCATTTCTGGGAATCGGGCAGGGTTATCTCCAGGACCTCGTTCTTCATAACTTTGGTCTTCATCTCCTGAGGCGTGCCGGAGGCAATGATAGTGCCGTGGTATATCAGCACCATCCGGTTGCAGTTCTCCGCCTCGTCCATATAATGCGTGGTGACGAATACCGTCACGCCCTGTCCTGCCAGGTCTTTTATCACTCCCCAGAAATTCGCGCGCGTTATCGGGTCGACGCCCGAAGTCGGCTCGTCGAGAAATATTATCCTGGGCTTGTGGATAAGCGAACATCCCAGGGCAAGCCGCTGTTTCCATCCGCCGGCAAGCGTGGCGGTGAGGTTGGATTCCATCCCTTCCAATCCCGCCGTTTTAATGGTCTCTTCAAAGCGCTTTTGCTTCTCCTCTTCCGGGATCCTGTATATACCGCTGTAAAAATTTATATTCTCTTCTATCGTAAGGTCGTTATACAGGGAGAACTTCTGCGACATATATCCGATGTTCTCCTTGATCTTCGACTGCTCTTTTACGATATCGTAGCCGCCGACCCGGCCGGAGCCCGAGGTCGGAGAGATGATCCCGCAGAGCATCCTGATCGTGGTGGACTTGCCCGCGCCGTTGGGGCCGAGAAAGCCGAATATCTCGCCGCGCTTGACCTCGAAGTTGATCTTGTTGACGGCGATGAAGTCGCCGAATTTCTTTTCGAGGTCCCGGACGCTGACAGCGATATTGTCAGTAGTCATATGGAAGTTATCCACATTGTAGGGGACGTTTAAACGTCCCCTACAATGTTATTTAAGTTGCTGCTGGTTTTCATATTCCTTTATTATCCTGATGAACGCCTCTTCAAGCGTCTTGACGCCGAACTCTTTTTTTATCTTACCGGGGGACTCGCAGCGCAGAAGCTTCCCCTTATGCATAAGGCCGACCCTTCCGCATCGCTCGGCCTCGTCGAGATAACAGGTAGAGCAGAATATCGTCACCTTTTCCTTTAGAAGGTCATAAAGTATGTCCCAGAAATCCCTCCTGGAGACCGGGTCGACGCCGTTGGTGGGCTCGTCCAGGAAAAGTACTTTCGGCGTATGAATAAGCGCGCACGCGAGCCCCAGTTTCTGTTTCATCCCGCCGGATAGTTTGCCAGCGAAACGCCCTTTGAACGGCAATAGCCCGGAAAAACCCAGCAACCTGTCTATCGTCTCCGACCGTTTATCTTTCGCCACGCCGTAGACGTCCGCGTAAAAGTTGATGTTCTCCATAACGCTTAATTCCTCGTAGAGGCCGAAGCGCTGGGACATGTAAGCGATGTTCTCTTTCAGGGGTTCGGATTCTTTCACGGTGTGTTTATCGTAGACCCATGCCTGGCCTTCGGTAGGATCCAGTATCCCGGTAAGGAGGCGCATCGTGGTCGTCTTCCCCGCGCCGTCGGGGCCCACGAGGCCGAAGATCTCCCCCTCTTCGACCTCGAGGTTCAGGCGGTCGAGAGCTGTAAGCGATCCGAACTTACGGGTAAGGTTTTCGGTCTTTATGGTGATCATCGGGTGGCGTCTAGTCCAGCATTATAAAAGCGTCAGCGGGCATACCGGGTTTCAGTTCCAGGGACGAATTATCCGCCCTGACCTTTATCCTGTATACATACTTCACCCGCTCTTCGGTGGTCTGAATATATTTAGGAGTGAACTCCGCCTGCTGGCATATGAACGATACCCAGCCGTCGTATTTCTTATCGGGATAGGTGTCTGTCTTGATATAGGCTTTCTGGTTCAATTTGACCCTGGCGAGATCGGTCTCGTTAATATATGCCGTGACCCATATATTATTAAGGTCGATGGCGGTAAATACGGGAGCGCCGATCTGCACGACCTCGCCCTGTAACGCGCTCTTGACCAGCACATAGCCGTTAAGAGGTGAGGCGAGATCCGCCCATCCGAGCTTAGTATCGGCAAGCTCAAGCGACGCGCGCAGGTTCTCGACGCTCGCCATATCCGTATCGGCTTTCGTCCTGGCCGCGTCCCTCTGCTGGACGGAGATCGCGCCTGCCGTAAGCATATTCTCCGCCCTTATGTAGTCAAGTTCATCGAGCCCATACTGGAATTCCGCCAATTTCAAAGAGGCCTCAGCCTCGGCCTTATTCTTGGAAAGTTCATCCTTATTAAGCCTGGCCACTATCTGGCCGTTCTTCAGGACCACGCCCTCGTCTGCGAGAAGCTCTTCTATCTGCCCCTCCACCCTGAAGGATATCCTGACGTCATCCCCTTCGATAGTGCCGGATACCTTGATCTGCCTGGACATGACTTCATGCTCATGCCACATGAGCAGGCCCGCGATCACCGCCGCGGCGGCGAGCACAACAGCGGTCCTCCTGACAAAGACCTTCCTGAAAGCGGTATCCGATTTTATCTTATCAATAATGGGCTTAAGCTTTTTGATCATTGCGATGATCCTCCGTGGTTTATTCTTCCAAAGATTCCCGGCCCATCGTCCTGTAGAGCTGGGCCTTTGCCATGATGTAATCATACGTGCCCTGGGCGAGATACGTCTCCACCTGTCCCAGGGACACCTGACTCGTCAGGACGTCGAGATTCGTGGTCACGCCGTTATCGTAACCTATCTCGGAAATATAGAGCGCCTCTTTCGCTTCGACGACGCTGTCTTTCTGCGACTTTATTATCGACTCCGATTTAGCCATATCGAGGCAGGCCTGTTTTATATCCACCGCCGTCTGCTGGACCGTATCCTCTTTCTGCAGATAAGACTCGGCGTACTTCGCCTTTGCCTCTTTGATCTTTGCCGTTGTGGAAAATCCGTCAAACAACATGAATGTCACGGTCGCGCCGATATTCCAGTTGTCATGGCGCGGATTGACCATGTTCGCGACGTCGTTAGACCTGTAGCTGTAGTTACCCATCGCGTTCACCTGGGGATAATAACCCGCCTTGGCGTATTCTATCGCCCATTTGCTTATATTTATGCCGAGCATCTTCAATATCATCTCCGGCTTGTTCTTGTACGCCTCCGAAAGAAACTCCTTCTCTTTTATTTCAACCGAAGAATAGTAGAGTTTGCCCCTCAACCTTATGGGAATGTCCAGGTCGACGCTTAGTAGTTTCTTCAATTCGGCCGTTATGAGCTCCACGTCGTTACGCGCCTTAACGAGATCCGGTATTAACTTCGATACCTGCACCGAAGACTGGAGGAGCTCGAATTTCGAGACCGCGCCCTGGTCGAACCTGTTCTTCACGTCGTCGTAATGGACCTTCGCCCTGTTGACAAGGTCGTTTGCGATGCGCTCAGCCTCGTAGGCGAGGAGCACTCCGTAGTAAAGACGCTTCGTCTCGAATTCCACGTCGAGCTTCCTGGCGCGCAGGGTCTCCTGCTGGACCTTCAGCCCCAGTTTCGCCTGAGCTAAATTCGCGATATTCGCGCCGCCGTTAAATATGGACTCGTTGACCGTTATGTTAAGGACATTATCGCTCTTGTATCCGGTAAATATGCGGGTATCTTTATTGCCCTCCCTTATCTTGCCCGAATATAATACGGAATCGTTGTAGGTATATCCCGCGCCCACATTGACGATAGGCATGAAATTGCCCTGCGCGGCGAGGATATTGGCCTTGGCGATCTCGACTTCTTCTTCCTGTATCTGGATCTGATTATTGTTCAGGTATGCGATCCTCACCGCGTCTTTGAGGGACAACTCCATGATACTATTGTCTCGGGCGACTTCCTGGCAACAGACACGGGGGGTTATGGAGGATATCAAAAAAAGTAACGCAAAAAGAGAAATGCGGATTCCTATGGTCATATGCCTCTTATAAGGTATAATTATATCAATACACAATTATACTTTATAAAACCGATTTTGCCAAATCATTATTGGGACAAATTCTTCAAAAGCCTAAAACCGTATTTCAAGTAATTCATTAATTCCCTGAAATTTTTTATACTCTTGAGCGTCCGGAAGACATAGGCGGGGTTCATATACAACTGCCGCATTCCCTTTTTGCGTAAGCATATCAGCTCCCGCCGCGACAGATATTTTGTTCCGATCGGCGGGTTGGAGAAGTAGTTGTAACCGTACGGGTCCTCGAGCTTTAATCCGTAATCCGCCAGCGTCTTGAATTGTTCCGTCCCCCGGAAAGGCGCGGCTATATGTATCTCGGAAAAATCCGCGGCGATCTCACGGGCAAAATTGAGTGTCGCGCTCACATAGCTGCGGTCCTCCCACGGAAACCCTATCATGTAGTAAGCGTAGAGCTTAAGGCCGGCCTCGCGGACCATCCTCACTGCCTCGACCGCGTCCGCCTTCGACGCGTTCTTCTTCATCTTCGCCAGGCTCTCGGGACTGCCGGACTCTATCCCGAGAGAAATGAGCCGGCAGCCGGCGCGCTTCATCCACCCGAGACGCTCAACGTCGAGCGGCTTGACGCGTGAATTGGCGGCCCATCGTATCTTCAGGTCGCGGCGGAGGATCTCCCTGCATATATCTATCACCCACGGCTTATTCATCGTAAATGTGTCGGCCATGAAGAAAAAATCTGAGATTCCATAACATCGCACACATTCTTCTACCTCGTCGATAATGCTCTTTGGGCTTCGCGCGCGGAGTTTTTTCCCGGAGATCACCGGCGAGAGGCAATAGATGCATTCTTCCGGACATCCGCGGGAGGTTACGATAGTCGCCATCGGAGAGCCTGTGTCCGGCCTGACATACAGATCGTTCTTCATCAGGTCCCTGGCCGGGAACGGCAGAACGTCAAGGTCTTCAATGAATTGTCCGGGCGGATTTTTTTTGAATTTTTTTGAATCCGGGTCGAAATAGATGACGCCTTTAACGCTTTCCAAAGTATCGCCGGCTATGAGCGCGCCGAGGAGGCCGGATATGACGCTCTCGGCTTCGCCCGAGACCGCGATATCCAGGCATGGAGAGGAAGCGAGCGCCTTGTCCAGGACTTCCGGCGGACATTCATAAAAAAATGCGCCTTTAGCGATGGTGATGATGCCGCTATCAACAGCCTTCGCCTTAATAAGATAACCCATGTCCTCGCGAAAGGTACTCGAGGTGGCGCTCATGATAATAACCGAGGGCTTAAGGCCGGATAAGTCTTCCAGGAAATTCTTTTCGGTGAGACGTTCGGCGGGATAATCCCTGATAACAGGGTCAAGTCCGAGCTGCCTGGCAATGGCGGCGATGTAACCGAGGTCGTTCGGAGCTCTCAAGCTTATAGCCGCAGAACCCTCTATATCCGCCTGGCACCTGTCCTCTCCGCGCTGATACAACTTGCCCGGCGGATCAAACAATAGAATTTTACTGCTTGAGGGTATCATAATACACATATTATGCCACAACTTATCCCGCCAGATATATGAAAAAATTCATAAGTTGTGGCCTCATTAAAAAAAGGCCCAAGTCTTATGTCCTACCCCCCAATATTACGGACATGCTTGAGCCCTGTTGCTAATTGTTTTCCGATTTATAAAGTCTTTTATTTAAAAAAAAGAGCCTGGCGCGATTTGCGCCAGGCTCTTGTAAACTACCCAAGGTTTTATGCTACAGCAGTCTTTCCTCACCTTTATTACCTCTTTCAAAGAAATGCGTCGTATCTATGTCTATCTTATAATATACCGCATAAGAGAAGATAGTCAATATTTAAAATATACCTTTTTTGTAACCTAACTATATCTTAAAATAAACCACCGCTACGCATACGACGATCCAAAGGATAATATTGATCTGCATCTTGCTGTCGTATATCAAAACGCGCGAAGGATCTCCCCCAGCATTTTTTACATCGACCAGATAGAGGTAACGGAATATCCCGTAAAATACGAACGGAACAGTAAAGATAAGGTGGTTCGTGCCAAATTTTTCGATTGTCCCGGCGTCCATGGCATATAGAGCGTATGAGATTATCACAGAAGCGGAGATAATGCCGATCATCCGGTCTAAAAAACGCGCGTTATATTTTGCCGGGACGCTCTTATGATCTTTGGCAAGGCCAAGATCATGCCGCCTTTTGTTAAACGCGAGGAAGAGCGCCAGGAGCACCGTGCAGATGACGATCCAACCGGAGAGCTCTATACCGTTCGCGGCGCCTCCGGCAAGCACCCTCAAATAGTAGAATGCCCCGACGCAGAAGACGTCTATTATAACGACGTTTTTCAAGGCGGCCGTATAAGCCATGTTCAACATAAGATAAACGGAGACTGTGATCCCCGGGTAGAGCCCCAGCGCAAACGATATGGGGAGCCCCAAAAGAAGCAATACGCCCGCGGCTAGGCAGGATTCCCGGACCGATATCCTGCCGGAAACAAGCGGCCTCTTAGATTTTTCCGGATGCCCCCTGTCTTCGTCCATATCCATTATGTCGTTTAAAAGGTATACGGCGCTGGAGACCAGGCAAAAAGAGACGAATATAAGGGCGGTCCTTGCGAGGGAGGATGGGTCCGTCAGCCGGCGGCCGAAAAGGACGGGTAGAAATATGAATATGTTCTTAAGCCATTGATACGGCCGCATGGCGAGGAACAGGTATTTCATTTGGATTTTTTTCGCTGGTGGTGTTTCCAGTATTCGATTATACCGGGCAAAATTGAAAGGAATATTATTACGAATATCGTTATGGTGAAGTTGTCCTTGACGATGGGCATATTGCCGAAGTAGAACCCGCCGAATATAAAGAGCGCCACCCAGAGGATCCCTCCGACGACATTGTAGGTGAAGAAGTACGCGTAACTCATCTTCCCTACCCCGGCGACGAAAGGCGCGAAAGTGCGGACTATCGGGACGAACCTGGCGATTATTATCGTCTTGCCGCCGTACTTCTCGTAAAAGGCGTGAGTGCGATCTATATATTCTTTCTTGAATATCCTGGGATTGAGCTGGAAAACCTTATGCCCCAGGTATTTCCCAAGCGCGTAATTTACACTGTCGCCGATCACCGCCGCGAGCGCCAGCGCGCCGAAGAGATACCAGACATTGAAAGAGCCGACCGCCGCGAACGCGCCCGCCGCGAATAAGAGGGAATCGCCGGGAAGGAACGGCATCACGACGAGTCCCGTCTCCGTGAATATAATGGCAAAGAGCAGGGCGTACGACCATACGCCGAAGCTCTTGATGATAACGTCGAGGTGCTTGTCGATATGGAATATGAACTCGATGATATTCTTTATTATTTCCATGGGCAGTATTATACCAGAAGTCGCTGAATTATTACATCGCAATCCATCCACCCCAGTAAATTTTTCGGGTCCCCGCCTGCCAGCGAGAGACTGCTTCAGGCGGGCAGGCTGCCGCGGCTTGGACTTTTTCTTCAAAAGGGCTCGTATGGGTTTATCCCGCCATCTGTTTAGCTCGGGGCG
>JBAZNZ010000023.1 GCA_041648975.1 Candidatus Omnitrophota bacterium
GCGACTTGTCGCCGTCGCGCAGCTCCACAGCCTCGTGCTCACCGGTCGACGCTCCGCTCGGGACAGCGGCCCTCCCGAAAGAACCGTCCTGCAGTACCACATCCACCTCGACCGTCGGGTTCCCTCTCGAATCGAGTATCTCTCTGGCTTTCACATCCTTAATACTGGTTTTCATTTCTACTGCTGCTCCTTTCTAATTAGCTGTCAGCTTTCAGCTGTCAGCTGTCAACCTATACGAACTCTCCTACCCTCTATCTTCAGTCTCCCCTCGACAAACAGCTTTATCGCTTCGGGGAATATCCTGTGCTCTTCCTTATGGACGCGCTCAAGAAGCGTCTCTTCCGTATCGTCGTCTTTCACCTCGACGGCCTTCTGGAGTATTATCGCCCCGTGGTCGAGCTTGTCGTCCACGAAATGGACAGTCGGCCCGGTCACCTTTACGCCGTATTCCAGCGCATCCTTTATGCCGCACGTCCCCTTGAACGACGGCAGGAGCGCCGGATGTATATTCATGACGCGGTCTTTATATTCTTTTATGAAATACGGGCTCATGAGCCTCATGAATCCCGCCAGCACGACGAGCCCCACGCCCTTCTTCCTCAGATGCCGGACTATCTCTTTGTCGAAATCCTCGCGGCCCTTAAAATCTTTCGGGTTAAGGACGAGCGTCTCGATCTTCGCGCTCTTGGCGCGCGACAGGGCGAATGCGTCCTTGTTATCGCTCACGACCAGAGCGATCTCCGCGGGTATATAGCCCTTCTTGACGGCGTCGATTATCGCCTGCAGGTTCGATCCGTTACCCGAGCACAGGACCGCGATCTTCATAGTCAGACCCTCTTAGTGATTAAGTAATTCTTAGCTAGACCCTCTTGGCGATTAAGCGATTAAGTATTTTTTGCACTTAATAACTTAATCGCTAAGCGTGTTTGCCTTCAGAATCGCTTAATCACTGACTTATTAGAACAAGGTATAAACGAACGGCGCGACAGCGCTTCCTTCGGTTAATACTATCAGGAGGCCGAGGATTATCAATATTATGATTATCGGCATGAGCCACCATTTCTTGCGCGTCGACAGGAATTCCCACAGCTCTTTAAGAAACCCGACCTTTCCCATACATACCTCTTATATTTTGTTTAAAACTGCTTTTCGTAATATTCTTTCGGCCGCGCCTGGCCGGATCTCGCGATCCAGTAAGAGGCCTTCGACTTATCCATCTTCTCGTCCAGGATGTCTTTGCCGGATATCCTGGTAATAAGGCCTATCGGCGTAACGACCCCGTAAAAGACTATCGTCAGGACGAGCCTGCTCATGAAGAAACCGAGCACGATCGCGAAACCCATCCACGCCTTCTGGAGAGGTTTCAATATGCCGGGCAGAATAAACCCCGGTATAATGAAGAGCGCTCCGGCCGTAAACAGGTACGGATAAGTCCCTTTGCCGCGCCAGAGAGCGACGCCTCCTAAGATAACAAGAATTATCCCGATCGTCAAGCCAAACTCTCGCAGCTCTTTTCTCCCGCTCTTTATCCTCATAAACTCTTCGAACATATGCGCCTCAATCCAATTCGTATTCTTTCAGCCAGTCCGCGTCCTTATCGAGCGGCTTCTGGTCCTTCTTTTCGAGAAGGAAGCTGCCCATAACCAGGTAATCCATATTCGTCCTCATGAAACAGCGGTACGCGTCCTCCGGACTTGCCACGATCGGCTCTCCCCTTACGTTAAAAGAGGTATTTATGACAACCGGGCATCCGTATTTTTCGTCGAACGCCTTTATCATGTCGTAAAACAAAGGGTTATGCTTGCGGCTTATCGTCTGCACGCGAGCCGAATAGTCGACGTGCGTCACGGCGGGTATTGAGCTGCGGCTTACATTAAGGCGCTCGAGCCCGAAGAGCTTCTCGCTCTGGGCGGAGACCGGGAGCCTCTTAGACTCCTTAACGGGCGCGACGAGCAGCATATAAGGGCTCTGGGACTTTATGTCGAAATATTCGCCGGCCTTTTCGGCCAGGATCGACGGCGCGAACGGCCTGAAAGATTCCCTGAATTTTATCTTAAGGTTCATCGTCTCCTGCATCCTGGCACTCCTCGCGTCGCCCAGTATGCTGCGCCCTCCCAGCGCCCTCGGGCCGAACTCCATCCTGCCTTCCATCCAGCCGACGACCTTTTCACTCCCTATCAACTCCGCTATCTTTTTCGGCACGTCGGCGTCGCTCAACCTTACGTAGGGCGCCCCTTTTTCTTTTAGATATTTTTCGATATAATCGTTATCGTAAACGGGCCCGAGGAAAGAGCCCTTCTGGAGATCGTCCCTATCGTCCGCCGCGCGGGGATTGCCCAGATACTGGTACCATGTGAAGAGCGCGGCGCCGAGCGCCCCTCCGGCGTCCCCGGAGGCGGGCTGTATCCATATGCCTTTGAAAGGCCCTTCGCGCAGGATCCTGCCGTTCCCGACGCAGTTCAAGGCAACGCCGCCGCCGAGCGTCAGATAATCCTTGCCCGTGACCTTATGGACGTGCCGCGCCATCCTCAGCATTATCTCTTCGGTGACGTCCTGTATGGAACGCGCGAGGTCCATCTCCCTCTGCGTTATCTTCGATTCCGGCTTCCTGGGCGCGCCGCCGAAAAGTTTATGGAACCTGGCGCTCGTCATCGTAAGCCCGGCGCAATAATTGAAATGCTTCATGTTCAATTTGAACGAACCGTCGTCCTTCAGGTCGAGGAGCTCCCTCATTATGAGATCGTAGTAGACCGGCCTGCCGTAGGGTGCCAGCCCCATGACCTTATATTCGCCGGAGTTGACCTTGAAGCCGGTATAATAGGTAAACGCGGAATAGAGAAGCCCAAGGGAATGGGGAAACTTTATCTCCGCCTTTAACGAGAGCGAATTGCCGACGCCCGTCCCGAAGCTCGCCGTCGTCCACTCGCCGACGCCGTCCATGGTGAGCACCGCCGCTTCGCGGTACGGCGACGGGAAGAACGCGCTCGCAGCGTGGGCCTCGTGGTGCTCGGGGAATATCATAGGCCCCGAGTAGCCCAGCTCCTCGCGTATCATCTCCTTCATCCAGAGTTTCTTCTTGATCCATAACGGGAGGGCCTTCAGGAACGAACTTATACCCGACGGGGCGTACGCTATATATGTCTCGAGGATCCTTTCGAATTTGATGAAAGGCTTTTCGTAGAACGCAACGTAATCTATGTCGCCGATGCCTATCCCGCCTTCTTTCAGGCAGTATTGGACCGCGTTCTTCGGGAAGGATGAATCGTGTTTCTTTCTTGTGAAGCGCTCTTCCTGCGCGGCCGCTATGATCTCGCCGTCTTTAACGAGCGCCGCGGCGGAGTCATGATAGAACGCTGAGATACCCAGTATGTTCATCAGCCGATCACCGACCTGATCTTGGCCTCTATGGCCTCTTTGGAATTGACTCCGATCATTCTCGATACCTCGGCGCCGTCCTTGAACAGGATAAGCGTCGGTATATTCAGGACCGAGAGCTCCGTGGCTATCTCAGGGCTCTCATCGACGTTCGATTTCATGATCTTCACCTTGCCGTCGAATTCCTGGGCCAGTTTTTCCACGGAGGGCGCGATTATCTTGCACGGCATGCACCACGGAGCCCAGAAATCGACAAGCACCGGCTTGTCCGACTTCATCACCTCTTTATCAAAATTCTCACTCGTTACTTCTACCATGTTAATACTCTCCTTTTAGCTTTCGCACGTATACTATATAACTAATGCACGATTTACTCAACAAAAAAATCTTGTTATGGGACATATTGTATGTTACGATTGAATCCGAAAAGGATCCCACGATATGAAGAACGCTGTCTATTATGTGATCGGTGTGGCGCTTACGGTATTCGCCTCCTCGTTCCTGGGGATGTCGGCGAAGCAGCTGGAGGCCGTGGCCGGCTTCTCCTCCATATTCTACGGCGCCATCTTCTTCTGGCGTTACAGGCTCGCATTCGCCTTCCTAGGCTTGGGTGTACTTCTCGCGGCGGGGCTCCTGGACGTCCCCCACGTCATCGAGTTCGCCGGCATCGACATCATACTCTTCCTCATAGGCATGATGGTAATAGTCGGGTTCCTCGAAGAGAAGCAGTTCTTCGAGCACCTCGTCGATAAGATGATCTCGCTCGTCGGAATGAACGGCAAGGCCCTGTTGATACTGCTCATGGTGGTATCGAGCGTTGCGGCAGCTCTTGTAGACGAGGTCACCTCCGTCCTTTTCATGGCCGCAGCGATGCTCAGCATAACTTCAAGATATAAATTAAACCCCATACCGTTCATAATAATGATAGTATTCGCCACTAACGTAGGATCGAGCGCGACGGTCGTGGGTAACCCTATAGGAGTCATAATAGCGATGCGAAGCGGCCTGGGATTCATGGACTTCCTCAGGTGGGCGGCGCCGATATCGTTCGTCATAATGATAGCCACTATCGCCCTGCTGTTTTTGTATTATAAAAAACCCATCGATGAATTACATAGGGCGATGGAGGCCCATAAGAAAGGTGAAACGAAACTGGATTTCATCAAAGGGCCGATGCCGAAAGGCGCGGTATTCTCCGGGCTGTTATTTGCGGCGGTCGTCGCGGGGCTCGTCCTCCATTCGCAGGTGGAACATTTCCTGGGACTGGAGAAGAATACGATGCTGCTCGGGACCGCGCTCATCGGAGCGGCCGTCGTCCTGGCGATCGCTAAGAACGACGCGCGCCATATAGTGGATAAGAGGGTCGACTGGTGGACGCTTGCCTTCTTCCTCTGCCTCTTCGCTTCCGTCGGCACGTTGAAGTATCAGGGCATCACCGAGATAATCGCCAAGCGCATAATAGGCTTTGCGGGCAGCGACCTCCCGCTTCTCGTCGGCATCTGCACGTGGACATCCGGGATCCTCACGTCGGTAATGGACAACGTGTTGGCCGTATCTACATTCATTCCGATCATCGGCGATATAGGCGCTATGGGAATACCTACGTTCCCTCTATGGTGGGCGATACTCTTCGGGGGCACGATCCTCGGCAACCTGACCATCATAGGCTCTACCGCGAATATAGTCGCGGTGGGCGTGATGGAAAAACGCCATACGGTCCAGGTGACTTTCCTGGAATGGCTGAAGGTCGGCGCCGTAGTGGCCATACCCACGCTATTGATCGCGCATCTATTGATACTTGCGCAATTGAAGTGGATGGTCTAACCGTCGTAATCCAGCATCCTCATTATCACAAACGCCAGAAATCCGCCCAATATATTTAAGGCCACGTCCCTCGGGTCGTAAACCCTGTTAGGAATGAACTTCTGGATCAACTCGTCGCAATAACCCACAATGACCACTGCCGCCGCAACAAAGAGATGTCTCTTATTCTGCGGCCGCATCCCTCTTGCGTAGCGCATTGCCAGGCATGCCAGGATGCCGTATTCGAGCAGGTGGAGCTTCTCTACGACGATCGGCGTATAATATATGAGAAGGACGGCGTAGACCGATATCGCCGCGGCAAGGCCTAAATAAAAGGATATGCCCTTGTCCCGGATATTTCTATAAAATATAGCCGACGCGGCGGGGACCGGCAGGATCACCAGCGCGCCGGCGAGCAGAGCAAAATTACTTCCCAGGGCCGCGGACAGGTAGTTAGTGAACGCCGGGGTTACGGGCAGCGTCAAATATATGAACGCCACATATCCTATCAACAGCAGGAGATCGGCCGTATTTTTCTTCTTATTACTATCCATTATTGTTTGACATTCTCCTGTATTTATAATTATTGACAATTACGGCCAAATGCTGTATTTTAGAAAATAGAAAGAGAGCTTAATATGCATCACAATAAGATCAATTGCTGCGAAACATGCCAGATATACTGGACATGCGAGACTAAGTGGTATAGGGGAGAAAAGGGCGAGGAGAATATCTGCTGCCCGGTCTGCAACTACTACAAGATATGCCTCGAGAAGGTCAATAAGGAAAAGTATTCTCCTAAGGAGAAGTAGCCCTCTTCCTCATCCCAAGCAACATCCCTGCTATACCTCCCGCGGAATAGACAATTCCTACCGATGTCAGTATCCAGGACCTGTCCACGTATTTTGCCGCGAATGCCGCCACGAACATAAATACCAGGAATGCCAGGTGTATAACAGCCTCCAGCGAACTGAATATCCTCCCCCGCGTCTCTTCGGGTATTGTCTCATGCGTCAATGTATTGGTCGCGCTCATCATCGGGCTTACAGCCATGCCCAATAATCCGGCAAGCATGCCCGCCACAAGCAGATTCGGGAATCTCGAAACAAAAAAAGCGAAGAGCGCCATGAAGACGCCGCTCGCTATGAAACTCAAATATATTATCCGCCGCTTCGATATCTTCTGGCCGAACCTGCCGTAAAGGACCGTGCCGAGGAATAGTCCGCCCACCAGGAACATCCCCAGAAAGCCGAGGTCTCTCGTAGAAGAACCGAACGCGTCTTGCACAAATACTATTATCACGCATGAAACAGCGCCGATCCCGGCCATGAGCAGGAAGAAGACAGATACGACGAACCGCATATTGCTGTAGCGGACGATTATCCTTAAGCCTTCCCTTATCTCGTTCAGGACGGATTTCCTGAAAGAGTTCTCGATCGCCTTTTTTGTATCTATCAGGTCGTCCTTTACGCTCGGCGCCAGTGCCTTGGCGCCGGCCATCATCCCTATGAAGACCGCCGATATAAAGAAGGTCGCTCCGTCTATGTAGAGGCCGCCTATCGCGCCGATGAACGCTATATTGACTATTATACCGGCAACGACGAGCCCTACCACATTGCCTATCAAGTGCGTCGTATCCTGCAGGGTATTCGCGATGAGTAGCTTGTCCTTCGACACTATCTCCGGGATTATCGCCATCTTTGACGGTATGAAGAAACGCGATATCGAAAATACCAAAAATATCACGAGATAGACTAGTAGTATCTGGCGCGCGTATATAAAGAACGGTATCGACAGGACGAGCACGCCTCGCAGGATATCGGATATTATCATGATATTCCTGCGGTCGAGCCTGTCGACCCAAGCGCCGGCGATCGGCCCTATAAGGAATACGGGGATTATAGTGAAGGATATCAGTTTGGCGAGAGCCATCTCGGAGCCCGGATTACTCTGGTAGACGAGCGCCACAAGCGCCATCTGCGTAAGGCGGTCGCCGAAGTTCGATACGACCTGGCCGAGCCACAGGAAGAAGAAGTTCTTATTCGACAATACATCGCGAAAACGGGTCATCACTTAAACCGCCTTATTTAAGCGCCGGCTCTTCCGCTCCCGGAGGAGCCTTGTGCCATTTATAGCCGCCCACAGCGTCTTCATACCCCCTGTCAAACAGACGCCTCATCTCTTTCGGGTCGAACATCTCTTTGGAGTGGTTCTCGAAGTCGGGCGGGATGAAGGCAAGATTAAAATCGTTCCCCCCTTCTTTAGAGAAGACGTATAATTTGTAAACGTCGCCTACGCCCTGCGCGTCTATTATTATTTCAAATGAGCGCGCGGCGAGAGAGACCAGCTCGTCGTTCACCTTCATATATACCGGTGACATATACCCGTTACGGATTACATAAAGTTTGCTCTTTGTCTTTGAGGGATCGATATTAAAGTTCTTCGCGGCTTGCGACATACCTCTCAGCAGTTCATAAGCGGTAAATACCTGCGTCAGCGTTCCGCCGTCGGCGTGCATCTCATCATATACTTTACCGTCCGCTTCGACTTTAAAAATAGACGGAGGGAATACTACCGGTATGGCGGCCGACGCGAGGATGACCTTGCTGAAAAGTTCGGCGTCTCCCCTGCACGCTATAGCACCCATATCCCATATCACGAAACGCTGGGCGTCGAGGTTCGCGGTGCCGACGAAGAGCCTGCGGCCGCGCCTGTGCTCTACGGCTATCTTATCGAGGATCTCCCCGGTCATCATCTTCCTGATCGTCTTTGCGAGCGGGGCGTTGCTCACAAGGGAATTGCCGAATATGCCGGTCAGCGGAAAGTGGCGCGCCATGACGTCCTTAGTGGACAGGCCGGTATAGCACTTCTCGATCTCGTCATCATACTCTTTGCCCAGGAACGCGAACGGGGCTATGATGGCCCCGGTGCTTACGCCTGTAACTACTTTAAATACCGGCCGCGACCCTTCCTTCGTCCAGCCTTTCAATAATCCCGCGCCGTACGCTCCGTTGGCGCCGCCGCCGGAAATGGCAAGTATCGGGTAGATCTTTACGCCGTCGCGGTTAACGGGGAAATCCTTGGGAGACTCTTCTTTCACCGACAGCATCAGGTTCTCCTGGAGCGGAGTATGGTGCTCGCCTACCATTACCCGTATACCGGGGCCGTCTTTGAGTTGTGTTTTTGTAAGAAGTTCGGGCGGCACCGGATGGCGCGCCGTCGCGCACCCGGATGAGAGGAAAGGCACGAGAAGAGCCAGCGCAAGGAAGGATATTTTTTTTCCTGTCATGAGTTGACTCCCGGTTTGCAAAGCAGAATTGAAGGCCGACGCTGCTTCTGGTAACTACGGTTTTCTTATATGCAGTCCCTCGCAACCTAAGTGAAAATATGGCTGCTCGGGACAAATTTCGCCGGAATTAAGTTGCTGCGAAATTTGGAGCCCACGAGTGGACTCGAACCACCGACCTGCGGTTTACGAAACCGCTGCTCTACCGGCTGAGCTACATGGGCTTTGAATTACGTGAGTATTTTACCCGATAGACGATTGGAGGGCAAGAGAAAACCTAAATCAGTCTCATATCAGCCCCATAACTTGAGATGCCAAAATGGCACCTCAAAAACTCTTCCTTTGTAAACCATATCTTAAACTCATTTATTATGGAAGCCTATCCTGCGCTTCGGAGATTCTGGAGGAGGGGCCATAAGCTGCCTTATCGCCTCGAAGATAGAGCTAATATCTTCGTCGTGCTTCTCAATCTTACGTTCCAGCTCGTTCAGCTTGTGGGCAAGCTCTTTGTGGGTAGAGAGTATAGCTTTTAACCTTACGAATGCGCGCATAATAGCTATGTTAACTTGAATAGCCCGCTCGCTATTAAGAACGCTCGACAACATCGCTACACCCTGCTCAGTAAACGCATAAGGTGGATACTTAATATTTTGACCTTGTTTCAAGGTCGCAAATTGCGACCTTGAACCTGATATTCCAAGCTGGAATATCAAAATTTCTTCTTGTGTCAGCTGAAACATAAAATCATCCGGGAATCTCATTATATTTCTTTTAACTTGTTCATTTAAACGTTTAGCCGGCACCCCATAAAGCTTAGCCAGATCCCTATCTAACATAACCTTGTGCCCTCTCATAAGATAGATCTTATTTTCTATAATCTCCTGGGGTATTAATTCTTTCATTTTGCCTCCGATTTGCTGCCATATCACTATGGCAAATCGTCCCGAGCCGCCTCATTTTCTCTTATGCGGCGAGGGACTACCCTTATATAGATGGTTTATCCCCCTACTATATAAGACGGTAAAATCGACAAATTTCTTGCAAGTTTTTTAAATTAGTCTATTTACCAGGTGCCGAGGTCTCCGGCCGAGGCCAAGTTTTTTAAATTAGTCTATTTACCAGGTGCCGAGGTCTCCGGCCGAGGCCAAGTTTTTTAAAAAAGTTTTAGGCTGGTCTTATCTTTGGGGGGACACTTCACTCAACTTTTATTTTTTCGCCGGGCCTGACGGATTTCAGGACAGAGAGGTCGCCCGAGACTTTACCGACTATATTCACTTCTGACGCGGGGCGCGGCTTGTCATTGGTGCTCGCGGGAGTCCTGCCGAAGAATATGCATAGGCAGGCGCCTTCCGGCCAATACGCGATATCGCCTACTTCCACATCCATAGTAGCGTCTTCCGGAGGACATTTGACCGGTATCTCGAAATATATCTCATCTCCCCATCTACTCGCTTTAGCCGCGATGGGCAGTTTCTCATGGATATTCTTCGCGGTCTGGGAGTTATTAAGCGTGCCTTCTATAGTAACTGTAGAAGTCTTAAAAACGATCTTCATTACTTTACCCTTTTAAGGGTGGCGCCTTCTGGGATGGCACCATATTGTGAAATAAAACGTTAAATATTTAATCTTGCTGGGTGGCACCTCGGTGCATGGCACCAAGCATCCAAGCATACATATCTCCTCCTTTCTGCCGGCATATACATCATTCGGCGACACATTATCGAGAGATTCATGGGGCGTAGAGTTATAGATAGGTATTGCCTCATCAACAGCTCGTAATTCATTACTCTTTGATATCTTGTTTTATGTAGCTCTTCTTCTCTTTGCATAAGAACTTCATAGTCCTCGTGGGTAGCGGCTCTTATCAATGAGAGACTATTGTTCGCTGTTTCTGGTGCCATTAAATACCTACCCGAAGGAAGCAATAGTGCTAGGGCGTTATAATTTTTTAGCAGGTTTAAATATTTATCGGATTGAGCAATCCAAATCAGTCTGCCTTGCCTATACATAGTTGCCATTGCTTCTCTTTTTACTTCAGGTCGCTCCATAGCTGTCCATATTGACAACGAATTGCCATCAGCAAAAGAAATACTATTAAAGCCAAATAGACATACCAACACAATGGCTAGGGGTTTTAACCAAATTTTATATATCACCTTATTCTTTATCATCATATTCCCTGTTGTTTAATTTTGGTCTGGAGGGTAGCTTTACCCGACTTCGGGAAGGATAAAACCACCCTTAGCCCAGACCAAAACAAAAAAACCAAGTCATCCTATTTCTAGGTAACTTGGCTTTCTAGACTATAATGCCTTTTCTAGACCCGAAGTTTTGCGTCCCTACGTCACCGTAGGTTTGCCTTTATCTAGATTGTAGTATTAGTATGCCATAGGGTGGCGTTAAGTCAAGAGAAAGGAAGATAGCTTTTTTTGAGCTAACAATTAGTGTTATAGTTGCTTTTGTACATAAGATTAGGATATTTATTGGTAAGATCCGACACGAAGTAGACCGCATTTCTTATGCCCTGCATAATCCGAATCATTGCTGATAAATCGAAAAATGTTTTTAGGCTTGTGGTTCTCTAAAAATTTATTAAATTCTTTTTTATTCCCCGCGAGAACGAGTATCATTTGTCTTTTCCTCCTTTGCGTCCCTTTTTGACGCGGATTCTATTTTCCCGCAGCGACTTCCTAAACTCCTTATCGAGCCTCTGTATTTCCGCTAATATATATTTTTTTAATACAGTCCATTCATACTCGTTAACTTCTTTACCGTGATGTTTGCTGTAATATTTTTTATTAAGAATCTTAGGCGCATCCTCGATCTTCATTAACCTGCCTTTCCAAAACACCAGAACATACACATTGCCGTTATGAAGTTCAAAAGGAACGCTCCATCCGGCATGATGTTGCGTTTCGCCGTAGGGTGAAAGACTGTCGAGCTTCTCCAGCTCTTTCTTGTCCATCTTGGTGAATGGTTTGCCCATATCATTGTATCTGAGAAAAAATGTTGTAGTACCCATAACCCATGCCTTCCCTATACGTCACGCTAAAATAATCTTTGCCGTGGCTTTATCTTTGTATGCTCTTCTATTTTTTTAATCAATTCTTCAGCCCTTGTAACACTATCCTGCACTTCCTTATGAGATTCGGAAAATAGCGCATCATACTGCAGGGGGTGCCGTTTTTTACGCATCCTTTTGAATCCTCTGGCCAGATCGCCGCATTCTGCCCCGAGAATTCTATCCACGCATTCTGTTATAGTGGCATGTGTAAACTTTTCGGTAGGCCGATAACCATAAAATCTTATAAGCGCATTACCGGCATGCATCAAAGCATCATATGCCGATTTATATGCGGTCAGGGGAAATTTTTGTAAATTGAATTTTGCTGCGGATAGTTCGTTTTCCGCAAATTCCAAAAATTCGGCTATCTTCTCTTTAGTGGTATTCTCCTTTACTATCTGGCCCTTTTTAAGCAGGTCATCAAATTGCATTGAGATCTCCTTTCAGCATTATTTTCGGTCTTTTAAGAATGTTCGTGATGAAATTATCTCTCCTCTTTCTCTTCTCCTTGAACTCCGCCGTAGGATAGATATTATAATTTACCTCTCTTCCCAGCGATTGCTCGGCAGATTCTATTCTCTCGAGCAACTCGTCTTCGTTTGGATTTCCGACTATTAAAAGGTCTACATCGCTTGAAGCATTTTCTTTATTAGCCGCATAAGAACCATAGACAA
The DNA here is from genome assembly GCA_041648975.1 of Candidatus Omnitrophota bacterium. Taxonomy (NCBI): domain Bacteria; kingdom Pseudomonadati; phylum Candidatus Omnitrophota; species Candidatus Omnitrophota bacterium. Next base: position 12,203 of record JBAZNZ010000023.1, read on the forward strand.
ACGACAGCTGAACCCCTTTTATTTTTCTTATTATATTCTTCAATTGGCCTTCTACTCCCACCGTTTTAAACAAAATGGATTTCAGCTCATTATATAAGGGATATTGTTTATTCAGATAAAAGTGTTTTTGATTTCCCTTTGCCTCAGCGGTAAAGACCCCTTCCTCCTCCAACTTGGCAAGCTCTTTTGAGACATTTCCAGGATCCTCCGCAAGAATCGATGCCAATTGCCTCACATACAGCTGATTGGTAGGATTGGTAAAATAATAGGATAGGATTTTTTGCCGTAACCTCGATTTGGTCAATTGAAGAAAGCTAACCATTGATTGTGTCTCCTTTTTTCTTTTATCCCTCGGCTGCGCTCGGGATAAAATCCTGAGCCTGTCGAAGGATTTTACAACGATTGTAGTATAAACTTACATCGATTTCAAGTTATTTTTTATGATTGGCGGCATCTCCTGTTCTATTGAATAATACAGCTGTTCTATAACATAGAACAAGAATGTTCACTACTTAGTGAACATTAGGGGTCGAGTGAACATTAAATGTCCATTAGGGCTAAATGTCTACTAATCAGTGGACATTTACGGTTAGTGGACATTTCCATGTCAATCCTGACATAAAAGTGTCCCTACTTTTTCGAATTATGTTAACTACAAAAAGCTGATTTTGACTTAAATTATCGACATAACCCATTGAAATGCCTATATTTGCGGTTCTTTGCCCTATTTGTGCCACGATCTCGGGGTACCTAAAGTTAGGGACACGGACACGGTTTTTTAAATCTACAATCGCTGACGGCTCGCGCCTCGCCCGACCTGCGGCCCGACCCCCCCCTTCCAAGGACCCATAGAAAAGGCGATAGATAGAAAAGGCTATAGGCGAGAGGCGTTAGGCGATAGGTTCACGTTTTATCCTATTGCCTATAGCCTATTACCTTGTGATAAAATTGTGATAAAAACATAGCCAGAATGCGACGGATTCGTACGGATTGCTATGGATGGAATTTATACCTAACTGATTGAGGATCTTCGCAGTTACAACAATATCAACGAGTTACGATTGCCTATCGGAAGCTGTTACGAAACCGCTGCTCCTTTATTCGCTCTCGGCGTCCCCTTCGTCGCCGAAGGAAGGCTCATCCGCGTCGTCATATGACGGTTCGCCGCTATTGTCATCGCTGAATGACGGAGCCGCATTGGCGCCGGTAAAAGACGGCGACGGCGCCGCCCCGGACGCGGCGCATTCGCCGGAATCGTCCGCCGCAGATTTAAGCTCTTCTGCACAGGCATTAACCGCTAAAAATATACAAAACGCTATCAATAAATATCTCATCCTGCCTCCTGCTCCCTGAAAATAAAAAAACCGGGTCGTGTGCGCCCGGTCTTGAATTAGTATGAGGTCTTCGCTTTCATTGCCTTATAGCCTCTTGTAGGGTGGTATTATATCACCCTAAGAGGTTTAGGGGCAACTCATTTTATGGTAGAGGGACCGTTGCAGACCTACGAGGACGGAATATCCCGCCCGGAGCTTAACCCGGGGCGGGACCCCGCCCCGGGTTTTTCTCTCGGCGGGGCTTAAGACTGGTTCGACCTCGTAGGTCATCACCTCGCAGGACGGAATCCTATCCTGCGTTTCGGAGGCTCGGGAGACGGCGCCATGAGCCTTTTAATTGCTTCAAAAATCGCCGTTATGTGCTTATCGTATTCCGAAAACTTCATATCATGATTCTTATATTTGAGCTCAAGAGCAGCGATTTTAGCGGCGAGGTCTTTATGCGCTAGCAGGATCTCTCTTAACCGCACGAACGCCCGCATTATAGTTATATTGACCTCAATAGCACGTTCGCTATTGAGTACGCTCGATAGCATCGCTACTCCCTGTTCGGTAAAAACATAGGGCAAATACCTACGACCGCCATAACTTGAGGTTGCAATTTGCAACCTCAAGTTTTCTTCCTTAGTCACTTGAAACATGAAATCTCTGGGAAAACGTTTACTGTTCCTTCTAACCTGTAAATTGAGGTTTTTTGTTTCTACACCATAAAGGCTTGCTAAGTCCTTATCTAGCATTACCTTATGCCCCCTAATGAGATAGATCTTATTCTCAATAACCTCCTGGGGTATTAATTTTTTCATGCTTGCCTCTCTTTCCGCCTGTATATAGGCATACTATCTCCTACTATATAAGACGGTAAAATAGGCAAAATTCTTGCAAGTTTGTTAAATAAGTCTACCTACTAAGTGCCGAGGTCTCCGGCCGAGGCCAAGTTTTTTAAAAAATCCTATTCTCGGTCGGAGATCACGAAACTTAGCCGACACCGTGGCTTAATAAACTTGGAGGACCTAAATGAAAAAGTACCTTGGGCAGTTGAGCAGAATTTATGAGCGTATTCGTAAGATTACTGGTCCAAATTAGGGTTAGCGGCTATTTCTTTTTCGAAAAATGGTCACTGTCCCTATTTTCTTAACCTTTTAACATATTTCATGGTTTCAATTATCGCCGAAAATGGAGTGCTTATCAACAAAATTCGGAACTAAATCTAAATGCTGGAGGAGCATTGCTTTCCAGGGTGGCACCTTAATCCTGAGGCGGCTCGATAGCGCGCTCGAGAATTTCCCAGAATTTCTTTCTTTTTTCGGAAGATGGCTCGGATTGTGTCGGGAATTCTAAAAAAGGGACCTTTATATCCTCCTTTGCCAGCTCCTCTTCCAATATCTCGGCCATGATCCCTTTTAATACCGGCTCGCTGGGATCAGGGCTGTCTATAGGATTCGGCGATTCCGTCTGGTATCTATTTACCTTATGCTTACCCCAGTGTATGCCGCAGGTCGGGCTGTTCTCAAGGCCGATAAAACATGTTAAGCGATAGCCGTTTTTTATGAATTCTCTTGCCATGAGCATGGGTATTTTAAGAAGCTCCTTGCAATGGTTTCTGAAAAAAACGCTGTCATATTGCTGTCTTCCCTGCGGGTTGCGCTGTAGTCCCATGGCTGTAGTCTCTGGGCATGAATATTGTATTATACCTACCTTCTTTCCCATAAGGTAATTTGTCAGCTCTTGCGATAACGGGAAATTTTGTCCTAAAATATGAACCCTGCAATACGGGTTTATAAGGCACTGGGCTATAAGAACGATTTTTTTGTCTTTTTTACTCATCTTCCTTATCTCCTTTATAATGTTCTTGAGTCATACGCCCAATGAAGGACTGCCTGCCGCTGCCTGGGCCTGCAGGCAATATCCGCCTTCTTACAGTTTTTCTTAATTTGAGCGATATGCCTTTTTATCGCCTTCCATCTCTTTATCTGGCGCTCATCCTCTTCCGGCAGGCGCCGCCCCATATAATAACGGCAATACCACTGGAACCATCCACGGGGATCATCCGGATATATCCATCCTTTTTTTCTCCATACAGAAAGAGGCTGGCTCGCGTTTATACCGAAATAATTTAAGTTTGCGTCATGTTTTTCCGGACACAGCCTGGCTTTTTTATACCATGATCCGGGGAATTCCTTTTGGCAATCGGTCATGTATTTCCCGCCGAAAACGCCCATCTCCAGCATCTCTTTCGGGGTAAGTTGAGGCTTAAATTCCGGGTGGAAGTTTTTACCGGCGGGCTCCGTCAGATAATAACGGTAATTTCTCTGCATTTTATCGTTAATAATTATGGTTTTTTTCATATATCCTGGCGCTTTTGTAGTATTTATAAACGAGATGTTTGCTGAGGTTTTCGCTTTCATCGTCTTATCGCCTAATCTTTCATGATAATAGATAAATTCGCCCTGGCTAACATCTGCTTCCAGACATCGAACTTTATAAGTTTCATCGCTTCATCCATGACGAGCCATTTGTGGTCTACCATCTCCTGCATGTCGACCTTTACGTCCGCTGTCTTCGACTCGCATAAAAAAAATATCGCGTGCTTTTCGATGATACTTCCCTTGTTCGGACCTCTGTTACTGACCGTATTATAAACGTTCTCTTCCCTGAAACCGTCCACGAATCGTATGCCTGAGATACCCGCTTCCTCCATTATCTCCCTGGCGGCGGCCTCCTTTTCGGATTCTCCGGATTCGATGTGCCCTTTAGGGAATACCCACATCCTGTTCTTACGGCTGTAGATGAGGAGAAAAAGAGGCTTACCCTCCTCTTTCCTGAAGATTATCGCCCCTGCCGAAAATTCTTTTTCCACACGACCCCCCTGAAAAATAATACTGCGCTATTATATCACCCTGACAAGCGGCGGAACAAAGCATTTTTCTTTATTGGGAAAAGTGTTCCATTTTATTTTACGTACGCGCAACCGGGGATACGGAATCCCCGCGCGATGTTATCCCTTATCGGGACGCAGGTGAAACCTCTGCCTGAAACCGTTTTTTGCGGGCCGAGCCGGTTATCATAAACACGACAGGCGTATCTGCCCGACTCTTCCTTTATGAGGTTCGCGCAAGGGTCGTTGCTTGCGCCGCAGCACTCCCCGCAGCGTTTACAGAGCGATTCATTCCGCGCGGTCTGCTTTTCCAGACATTCTTTATACGACAGCTCGTCCATGTCCCATATTTTAAGATGTGAAATAACGCATGTCAAGCTGCTAATATTCTTCTTGCCCACAGCGCGTAAATAGCATATAATACACGTGTTATGAAGAAAAACCTCGCTTCGATAATAACCATAGCCCTTGTCATTATCGCTATCCTCTTCCTTAAAGACTTCTTTTCCCGGACCGGAGAGATAGGCCTCTCTCAGATGAATAAGACATTCGTCGTCAAGGGCGACGTAAAGATCAAGAAAGCGGAACAGGATACCGGCTGGCAGGAGATGAACACCTCCGTCATATTGAGGAAGGGAGACGTCATCGAGACAGGGAAAGATTCGTCGGTCGATATACTCATGGGCGAGAACGCCAATAAAGCCATAAAGATCAAAGAGAAGAGCCGCATAGAATTCGAAGGCATAAACCCCACCTCCCTTAACTGCTCTAACGGGAAAGTGCTCGTCACCCTGAAAAAGCTGGAACCCAGATCATCATTCGTCGTAAAGACGCCTGTCGGGATATGCGGAGCGAGGTCGACGGCATGGTCGGTAGAAGCCGTTCCGGGCAGCGCCGCTATATGCGTATTCGAGCATAATGTCTTCGCGTACGGCGCGGACCGGGCCGGGAAGCGGCGCGGGGAACAGTTCACGATCGAAGAGAACAGGAGGAAGGTGCTGACGGAGGACGGGAAGATAAGCGAGCCGATGGATATCGGCGAAGCGGATAACATATACTGGAAGCGCTGGAATAAGAACGTCTCATATCTGCGGGAAGGCAAAATACTGATAAACGATTTCGACAGGAAAGAGTATTTCAATAACATCGACGGCGAGTTCGGCGTATGGAACGTCTTCTACGGCGACCCTAACCAGAGCTGCCGTGATGAGTTGGTGGAATCGGACAGGCCGGAAGACGCGGGATACATAGAAAAATTGTCTTACGATGTCGACTCGCAATTCGCCGCGTATAACGGGTTCTTTACTAAATTGTTGAATATCGACATCTCTAATTACAAATATCTCGTCTTCTATATCAAAGGCGACACCGCGGCGGGATTCACGACGTCGCTTAAGATCGAATTAAAGAACTCAAAGCAGACCGGCAAGACCTCCCTGGACGGCATCACCGGCGAATGGAAGAGGATGGTCATCCCGATCGAGAGTTTCGGTGGCATCAACGATTTTAAGGCTGTGACGGAATTGGTAATAGTATTCGCGGATATCGAGGTGAGCAGGAAAGAAGGCGTTATCTACATCGACGATATCTATTTCTCAAAGACGAAACCCGCCGACAAACCGTAATAATATCATATAAGCGACAGCGCTATCATAAGGACGGTGCTCAGGATCTGGCCGCCGACCACTATCGCGTTCTTTTTGATATTCCTGCGCTTCATCTCGCTGGCGATCGAACACACAGCTGTAAGATATACTATCCTCTCGGCGTTCTGCTTCTCCGAAAGCTCGCTTGCCGAATCCATGTAATAAGGGTCTGTCTTCGGCAGGAGGGCGTCGTACAATTTTATCAGGTCATCCTCTCCCCAGGCGGAGAGATTGGCCTTTTCATACTTCACTTCGAATATGCCGGAATTCTTCAGGTATTGCGATCTTCTCTTGCCCAGGAGCTCCAGATATTCCTCGAGCGCCAGGTTGCGCGCTATGACATCTTCCCATGTATCATGTTTGACGTTATATATGAGGGCGACTACTTTGAGCGCCTTTTCGTCGTCGAGCTCTTTGAAATCCTTGAATTCCTTGCCCTCCACCTTGAAATCACTGGGATATCGCATGGTGGCGCATCCCGACAGCGCGACGCTTAACGAGACAAGCAAAGCCGTTAATCTTATATAGCCCGCCTCCATATTTATACCTGTTTAAAGTTTATATACATCCGGCCTGCGGTCCCGGAATACCTTCATCTTGTTCCGGATCTCGTCGACTTTTCCTATGTCGATCGCGGCCGTAATAAGCTCTTCCTTTGCGGCGCTTGCTTCCGCCACCGTCTCGCCCCACGGGCCTATGATCGCGGAGTTGCCGCAGTATGCGATCCTCCCGTCTATGCCGAAATCCTCAACGCCGACCTGGTTGGCGGCGATCATGAATAGCTGATCTTCGATGGCCCGGGCCCGGATGAGAGTCTTCCAGTGGGCGAGTTTCGCGCGGGGGAACGCGGCAGGCAAAAATATCATCCTGGCGCCTTTCATGGCGTAGGCCCTGAAGAGCTCCGGGAAACGGATGTCATAGCATATCGCCAGACCTGCCCTGGCCCACGGCGTATCTACTACGCTTAGAGAATTCCCGGGAGCTACATTCCTGTCTTCGCGGATCGCGCCGAAAAGGTGGATCTTGCGATACGTCCCGGCTATGTCACCGTCGGGATTGAACATCATCGAGGCGTTAGAGGCCTTGCCCTTAGCGTCGGGGGCAAGTATTGAACCGTTTATCCATATGCCGAAGCGCCTGGCCATATCCGCGATATTGCCCACAATTTCATCTGTTTCGCAAACCAGGCCTTTATTTGCGGCCCAGTCAAAACCTGTAGTCCACATCTCCGGGAAGCATATAATATCGCTCCCCTTCTTTTTCGCTTTAGCGACGAATGCCTCGGCTTTTTCCAGGTTCTTCCCGGGCCTCGCTACTGCGACCTTCATCTGCGCGATAGAAATTTTTAGTTTAGCCGCCACCTTTAATGTCCTTTTTTACACCACTTTCCTGCCTAATGCCTCAGCCTTCTCGAGTATGGTCGGCTCCTTTGACTTGACCAGGCCTTCTCGATATCGGCTAATTCGCCGACGACGAGATCGGCGCGTTTCAAATATGCGGCGGGCAGGCTAGTCGATACGGCCACGCAATACATCCCCGCCCTCTTCGCCGATTCTACTCCGTAAGGCGCATTCTCTACTACAACGCATTCCTCCGGCGCTACCTTCAGCATACGGGCGGCTTTCAGGTACGGCTCGGGGGAGGGCTTCCCCCTCCTGACATGGTTCCCGGCCACGATACAGTCGAACATATTGCGTATGGCCGGCGGGAGGATCTTCTTCACGTGTGTATCGCTCGATCCGGTGACAAGCCCGATAAGGCATCCCTTCTTTTTAAGGGCCGCGAGGATCTTCTCCACATCCTTAAATATATATCTCCTGAAATATTTTTTGAATACGCGCTGTCGAACCTTGAATATATCCCTTAAGAGGCGCCTGGTGGGCCTGACGCCCGCCCTCTTCATGAAAAAACGGAGGGATTTTTCCCACTTTTCGCCTTCTTTCTCGTAGACGTCGAAACAGCTTACCCTTACGCCGTACGGCCTCAAAGCCTCATACCACGCTATGAAATGGTACGGCATCGAATCGACTATCACGCCGTCCATGTCGAATATCACCGCACGCGGCTTCATCACTTCTCCTTCTTATCCTGCCTCTCAACCCACGCCTTGTAGGCCATTCCTCGCTCTGTCTGGATCTTTTCTATCGTCCGGCCGATCTCGTCATATTCCGGGTCGACGCCGTATTTGTAAGACCGCTGGTCTTTCTCCAGGCCTGCGACCTGTCCCTCGAGAGAATCGACGAGCCCGATAAGTTCGTCCCGGCTCATCGCGTTGAAATCGGGCACCTGAGGGGCTTGAGGGACCGCTACGCCAACTCTTATCGTCTCACGCAAATTGGGATGGACGTTATCGTCCACCAATCCTATCTCAAGCGAGTTCAAACCATTTTTCATCGCTTCCATCTGGTCCGTATTAAGTTTGAAGACGCATTGCTCACCCGGAATATCGCCGTCGGCAGCCAGCACAAGAAGCCCCAGTCCTATAGCCATGCCGGCCTTACCTATCCCCTGCTCAAGTCCGCTGCCGCTTACATGTACCTGTGTTCCTATAGCCGCGAAGACGACCGCCGCCGGGATACGGAAAAGCGACTCTTCCTTGACGAAGAACTTGCCGCTCGAATCGGGCCTTATTCTCTCGCCGCCTATATTCAATTTAATGCCGGAGATCTTCCACTTCCTGAACTCCGCGCCCTTGCCTGTGGCGATCGCGGAAACGCCGAGCGTCATGCCTTCAGGCGCGGGCCGGTAAAGCAACCCGACGTCACACGAGGCCTGTTCCAGCTTGAATCTCTTATACTCAAGAAGTTCCTCGGAAAACCCGGATACGGCGCCGGACGCGACTATCGCCAGGACGCATAATATTACGATCGGATATTTCATCGCCATGTGGCATGCGGCTTATTTCGCAGCGGAATACGGTGGTAGTCGAACTTTGAATGCCCTATAAGCATCGCGCCGAAACAGCTCGTCCTTTTTGACAGGCCCGCAAGGCGCCGCGCGTCATCGCTCATATTGACCGCCATGTGTACGTAGCCTGCCCAGCATGCGCCCAGGCCGTATGAGGCCGCGGCAAGCTCCATATAGGTAAGGGCTATCGTACATGCCTGCGGGGCGGTCATGTCGTCTTTAAGCGAATAGGTTAATATTAGGTGGGGGGCGCCGCGGCAGATCCAGTCATGCCCTTCGTCCCACGCCTTTATTATGTTTTCCATATGAAGCGCCGCGGCAAGCGGCGAGGCGGACTTTACGAGCGATCTCATCCATTCGATGGTAAGCTCCGCCATCTGCCGGACTTTTTGCGTATCGTATAATACGGCCCAACAGACCGGCTGCCTGTTAATTCCGGACGGGGCGTAAGAAGCTATATCGATAAGCTTTTCGATCGTTTGTTTTTCAACGGCTTCATCTTTGTAGACGCGGATGGATCTTCTTCCCTTTAAGAAAGGCTCTATTCTTTCGGGTCCGACGCGCCAATCGGATCTAAGCGTCGGGCATGACGCGGCGGGCATATCGGCAAGCGACAGCGCTCCGGAAGGGCATACGGCAACGCAGTGGCCGCATTTTATACACGCCTTCTCGCCCCACTCGATCATGACCGGCAGGCGGCTCACCCTGTCGATCTTCAGGATCTGCAGCGGGCATACGACGGCGCACTTGCCGTCTCCTCCGCATTTATCTTTATTAACAGTGATCGATGACATAAAGTATAAAGGATCTATCTTGCCAGGGTATAGGCCAGAGCGGATATCACCGCCGAACACGGGATCGTAAGTACCCACGCCCATACGATCCGCCCGGCGATGCCCCACTTGACCGCGCTTAAACGTTTGAGCGAACCTACACCCATTATGGCTCCGGTAATAGTGTGCGTAGTGCTTACCGGTATGCCGAATGCCGTCGATACGAACAATGTGATGGCCGCGCCGCCCTCGGCGCAGAATCCGTCCACAGGCCTCAGCTTCGCGACCTTCTGGCCCATCGTCTTGACTATCCGCCATCCGCCGAACATGGTACCGAGCGCGATAGCGCTATAACAAAGTACGACTACCCAGAACGGGATATGGAATGTGCCTCCCAATAGCCCCGCGCTGAACAGGAGGCTCGCGATTATACCCATCGTCTTCTGCGCGTCATTGCCTCCGTGTCCCATGCTGTATAAAGCGGCTGAGATGAGCTGGCCTTTCCTGAATATATGGTCTACCTTATGCGGCGAGCTGTTTTGAAATAACCTGTAAACGACAATGCCCAGCCCCAGACCCAGGATGAGACCTATAACCGGAGAAATGATAATAAACGCGACCGTTTTCAAGATGCCGTTCCATACCAGAGAGCCGGGCCCTGCCTTGACAAGCGCCGCTCCTATCATACCGCCTATCAGGGCGTGCGATGAACTCGTCGGCAACCCAAGATACCACGTTATGATATTCCATCCGCAGGCGCCTACGAGGGTCCCGAAGATGATCCCCTTATCGATTATCGTTATGTCTATTATACCTTTGCCTATGGTATTTGCGACATGAAGGCCGAAGAAGAGGAAGGCGACGAAATTGAAGAATGCGGCCCAGATTACGGCATACCGCGGTGAGAGCACACGCGTCGAGACGATAGTCGCGATGGAGTTTGCGGAATCATGAAAGCCGTTAAGGAAATCGAAGAGAAGGGCTAACGCTATTAAACCAAGTATCGCGAAAGTCATGAATTTAAGCCTGTTTTACGAGTATCGACTCCACTACATGCGCCACGTCTTCGCAGACATCGAGGACAGTTTCAGCTTCCTGGTATATCTCTTTCCACTTTATCACGGCGATAGGGTCTTTTGACGTCTCGAAAAGCTCCCCCAGCGCTTCGTCCCTCATGGAATCACCCACGTTCTCAAGACGGTTTATCTCCACGCATGCCCTTGAAACAAAATTCGGATGCTTTATCTTGCGCATGCCTTTTACGGCGCAGGCGACGGCGCGGACGGATTCCTCTATCACGTCGGCGAACTTTACAAGGTACTTGTCGACGCCGGATATCCTGTACACCTTCATACGGCTGACGATCGTATTGAGCATATCTACTATATCGTCTATCTCTTTCGCCAGGTAGTGGATGTCCTCGCGGTCAAACGGCGTTATGAACGTCTTATCGAGACGGTCGATAATATCATGCGCGACATCGTCGCCCTGGTGTTCCAGTTCGCGCATCTTATTGATCGCGCTTTCATCTATGACGCCCCCGGATGCCAATCCTTTGAAATAACCCGCGGCCTCAACGGCGCAGTCGACCTGCTTATCAAACAGGTCAAAAAAATTGTAGTCCTTCGGAAGAAAATTAAAACCCATCACATGCTCCTTTTTTGATCAATATTCTACCGAATCGATAAACGACCGGCTCTTTATCTTTTCCGGCTCCACTTCACCTGAGAAGACGCAGTCCGCGATATACTGTTTATTGCCGGAGGCAGGGCTCGCCACCTCAACCTGAGTGTGGGTCGCGTCTATCTCCTTAAAAAATATCCCGACCGGAGTGGTATTCGGATCGAGATAATATATGGCTATCATGTCCTTGGTCCTGGCGTATATCGGAGCCCTCGGCACTTTCTTAAGCAGCTTCTCGGTATTTTCATAGCATGTCTTGTAATCGCAATCGAGGACCTTGACGAGCGCGTCTTTCCGGCAAGCCTCTATGTCTTTCGTGGATATGCCCGCGACTACCTTCAGGTTCTCCCGGAAAGAGGCGCACCCGGACATCGACATAATAAGGACCGCTGACGCAAATATCACGGATAGATATGATGATCTCATACTACCACCCCTCGCCTGCTTTGTACTGCACCGCTATGCTCGTCACGACGCTGGAGCCGGAAGGCTCATCATAATATTCTATCGCTACGTAATCGCCCTTATTGATATCGGACAATTTTATATCGCTCGCGTCTTCCGCCGTGATGGTCGCGTTCTTATCTATGGAGAAGCCTGTATTTTTGATACCTCTTATCTTTATCTGCGATCCGCGATCGTCGACCGTCGTAACATAGCCTTCGACGGTCATCAACTCCCGGCCTTCGGCCTCATCCTGGCAATAGCATGGAGTCGCCGCGGCCGCGCACATCATGACCGTTAAAACAACCGCTATATTTTTTATCATATGTATATCCTCATTAAGATATGAATATTTTACCCGATAAGCGCGCATTTGACAAATAGAAACGTATGCGGGAGCCTATCTCTGCATCTTCAGGAAATACCCTTTCAAATATTCCGTCTCTGGTATCGCCCTGACTATGGGATGATCTTCCGCCTGATGGCATCTCTTAAGTATAGAGAACGACTTTCCCGCGGCGGCAGCCGACTCTTTCAATATCGTCGAAAAGGTCTCGTTGGGCATGCTGTGGGAACAGGAGAAAGTCGCCAGGATCCCTTCCTCCGCTAATGCCCCCATGGCAAGCGTGTTCAGTTCTTTATACCCCTTCGACGCGCTCACCAGGGATCCCCTTGTCTTTAAAAACGACGGGGGATCCACTATAACGAGGTCGAATTTTTCACCGGAAGCGTGTATCTCTTTTAATGCCTTGAACGCGTCCTCTTTTATGAATTCAATATTGCCGGAGACGCCGTTCAGGACAGCGTTCTTCCCGGCGAGAGAGAGCCATTCCCCTTTTATGTCGACGCCGCGGACACTCTTCGCGCCGTAGAGGGCGGCGGAGACCGAAAATGCCCCGGTATAGCAGAAGAGGTCGAGCGCGTTCTTCCCTTTCGCGAGGCCCTCCAGCCCAAGGCGCGACTTCCGCTGGTCCAGGTAAAAACCCGTCTTATGGCCGTTCTCTATGTCTACCAGGAACTTCGCCCGTCCTTCGCGTATCTCTATCACGGTATCTCCGGGCGCGCCGTGCCATATCTTGATGTCCTTCAATCCTTCGATCTTCCTGAAAGGAGATTCGCTCTTTTCGTACAGATGCTTCGGTTTTAATATCGACATGAGGCCGTCTATAATGACAGGTTTGAACTTCTCCATGCCGAGCGTCAGGACCTGGAATACCGCCGTATCGCGGTATATGTCGACTATCAGCCCCGGCAAAGCGTCCGCTTCGCTGAATATCACCCTGTACGCGTCGGTCACGCCCGACAGAGGCTCTCTCTTCTTATAGGCCGCCTCTATCCGGTGGTGAAAGAACTCTTTGTCTATCCCGGCCTTTTCAAAACTGAGTATCCTGACGGAGATCTCCGACCTGGGATTATAGTACCCGACGCCGATAAATTTGTTCCCGGAGTCTACTATTGAAACGAGTTCTCCCGGCTTTATGGCGGCATCGGTCTTGCGGACCTGGTTCTTGAATATCCACGGGTGGCCGGGCATTATCCTGCCGAGCCTGCCGCTTCTTAATTGTATCGTCTTATCCCCCATAACCTTCCCTTCCTCACAACCAGCCGCAGAACGCGAATGCCGCTATCGTCTTGGCGTCCACTATCCTGCCTTCCCTGAACAGCTTCCTGATCCCGCTTTTTGTGAATACGCGGGACTCTATCACTTCGTCTTTCTCGTTCTTAAGTTCCGCCTTCTTAAGGCGCCGGGCTTTATATATGAATATCCGCTCTGTCGAATATCCGGGAACCGGATATATCTTCCCGAGAAGCGTGAATTTTCCGGCCGAGTATCCGATCTCTTCCACGATCTCCCGCTTCGCGCACTCGAGCGGGGTTTCATTGCCGTCGATAGTGCCGGCCGGCAGTTCATAGATATAAGAATTAATGACGGGCCTTAACTGCCTCAGCAACACCACTTTGTCTTTGGATAGAAGAGGAACGATAAGGCTCGCCCCTGGATGTTTTATCGTCTCGAGAGTTGCTACATATCCGTTCGGGAGCTTCACACGTTTCACGATCAGCTTTATCAGCCTGCCGTTAAATACCACTTTATCTTTTCGCGCTTTCATATCAGTCCCGGGCCCTCAAGTACAGGTTGAGGCCCCTTTCTTTTAAATAGTCGAGCTTACCCCTTAAATCCGTTTCCTGATTGGTGGGGTACACGGCGAATCCGGCCGACGCATTGGCGGATGGCACGTCTTCATATTGAAGGTACCTCTCCACCCACATCATTTTACCATAAATTAGCGTCCTTAGGTTATCTGTATCGGCCCGGTCCAGGGGAAATGATCCTATTATTAAAATGGCTAATATTAGCGGGAAGACCAGGTTCGCGTTTGCCGGCGCGAAGATAAATAGCCAATATGCCCGGTATAACATAAGGCATATAACGCGAGTACGCGTAGTAGTACCCGGCGGAACTCGCCCTGCCTACAATAACTAGCGAGCCGATATAGGTCCTTCGTCGGACTGCAGTCTAACTGCATCCTCCTCAGGATCATTTTTTGCCCCGACAAAGTCTACAGGAAAAAAATGGTGCCGAGAGGCAGAATTGAACTGCCTACGCCCGCGTTTTCAGCGCGGCGCTCTACCAATGAGCTATCTCGGCACTATTGTATGACTTCTGGTGCTAATTTTTAAATAACCTAACACAAAACAAAAATTCCGTCAATACTATTTTCCCGCCCCGGGGTATTCCACCCCTTTCAGCCTGTCGACGTAATGCCCGGCGTTGAATGCCGCAGTGGCGCCGTCGCCTGTCGCCGTAACGACCTGCCTCAGGAGCTTCTTCCTTATATCGCCGCAGGCAAATATGCCGTCTACAGACGTCCGCATATCGTCATCCGTGACTACATATCCTTTTTCGTCCGTCTTTACCACATTCTTTACGACATCGGAATTAGGCGTAATTCCTATGAAAATAAATACCCCGCTCGCCTTCAATTCGCCTGTTTTACCGGTATTTACGTCTTTTATCTTAACAGCTTCACACTTGCCCTTGCCGGTTATCTCCGTCGCCACAGAATCAAGACACAATTCTATCTTTTTGTTCTCTCTCACCCGCTCCTGCAGTATCTTTGTCGCCCTTAACATGTTTCGGCGGTGGACGATCGTCACCTTGTTAACGAATTTCGTCAAGAATAACGCGTCTTCGAGGGCCGTGTCTCCTCCGCCGACGACTACGACGTCCTTACCCTTGAAGAGCGGCCCATCGCATGTAGCGCAATAAGAGACGCCCCTGCCCGTCAGCTCTTTCTCTCCGGGTATGCCCAATAAATTCCATCGCGCGCCCGTCGCTATTATCAGGGAGAGGGTTTTCAGTTCTCCGCCTTCGGCAAGCTTAACCGAGAACGCGCCCTTATCGTCCTTATTTCCCGCAACGGCAATAGCTTCCGCCGTCCTTACCTCGAGTCCGAAACGGCATGCCTGTTTAGCCATCCAATCCGAAAGCTCCGCCCCGCCTATCCCGTCAGGAAATCCGGGAAAATTCTCTATCCTCTCGGTCAACAGCGCCTGGCCGCCGCACAGGCCGGACTTCTCCAGCAGCACGGCCTTCATCCGCGCCCTCGATGCGTAGAGGCCCGCCGTCAGTCCCGCCGGCCCGCCGCCGGCTATAACGACGTCAAAAATTTCACTCATGACTTTCCGAGTTTGATGTAGTACTTACCGTAATAATATTCATTCAAGTTCTCGCCTTTTGCCGCCAATTTCTTCCTCGATTTCTGCCTCTTCTGCCTCTGCTTGATCTTCATCTGATACTGGCTCTTCAGTCCCATCATTTCCCCCTTTTATTTTCTCGCGGTATGCGCAAAATACACTACTCCCAATAATAAGAAAACGGCGTTGGGCAGCGACACGCCGGCAAACGCCGGGACCGTCCCGCGCAGGGCAAGCGCTATCCCTCCGAGGAACATCCCCCAGTATACCGTAAATATCACAAGGCTGATGCCGAAGCCTATCGATTTTTCGCTGCGGTGCGCCCTTATACCCAGCGGTATCCCGACGAGTACGAGGACGAACGACGCCACCGACATATTGACCTTTTTATATATCTCCACCCAGAGGGGCGTCGGGTCTATCCCCTGCGACACGGAACGCCTTATCTCCGCCTTAAGCTCCTTTATGGTCATCTCCCTCGTCTTCTTATTGACCTTCTCTTTCTTGATTATCTTCGATAGGTCGAGCGTCATATTGTACGTCTTGAAATTCAATTTATAGAAGCTGTCCGGTTCCGTAGGCGACGGCTCTTCGCTCGTCCCGTTGAAGAGCCTCAGTTCCACCAGGTTCTTGTCCGGCATGGTATTGACTTCCCCGGATTCCGCGACGATCGTGCGCGTCGCCTTCCCCTCCTGGGGCTGGTAGACCCTGATATTTTTCAGTATATTGCCTTTTACTTCGTGGATGAATATGACGTAATTCCCGAAGCCCCTTATGAAAGTGCCCGCCTCCAGGTAAGCGGTGGGGCTGCGCATCCCTATGTCCCTTACGACCCTCCTCGACGCGAAACTGGCTTCGGGCGACACCTGGTCGTTCATAAAGAAAGCGGTAAAACTGAATATCACGCCAAGAAGCAGCACGGGGACCGATATCCTGTACAGGCCGACCCCGCTCGCCTTCATCGCCGTAAGCTCGCCGTCGCTTGAGAACCTCCCGAACGTCAGTATGACGCCGGTGAGCGTGGCTATCGGCAGGGTGAAACTTAAAAGCCACGGTATAAGGTATAAAAATAATTTCAGGACGGAGAACATATCCACGCCCTTATTTATGACGAGGTCGGCGAGCTGTATGATATTACCGACGAGGAGAACGAACGTGAATACGACGATCGACATGAAGAAGGAGTGAAAGAACTCTTTTAATATGTAGTCTCTTAATATGCGCATTGTCGGGATCTGTCAGTAGAGAACGTCTTTAACAAAATAGAGGAGCTCTTTCCACATATAGTATGTCAGGAACTCCCAGAGAGGCGGGAATATCTTTCGCACCTCGTAATCCACGTAATCGCCGTATACCCTGACGACCACATAATGCAGGAACCCGCCGTCCGATTCCGGCACCTGGATGAACATCCCGCCGCCGCCGGACGTTATATATGTGACCCCGCCGTACCGGCCTTCTTTGAACATATGTTCGTGGCCCGACAATACCATATCGACCTTATACTTTTCACAGAGTTTCATGAACTTATAGGACCACGGGCTCAATTCCGGCCTGTACCACGATTGCTGATACGGGGAGAGCGGCGCTTTATGCAGCATCACGAACCTGTGAGCGTACGCCTGGGACCTCTCCAGCTCCTTCTCGAGCCACGCGAACTTCTCCTCATCGATATCGCCGGATATGTTATCCGCGATGATAAAATACGAATTCCTGTCGGCAAAGGCCATTTCATACTTCCCGATATATTTTTCAAAGAACTTTATGCCGCCCCTATCGTCGTCGTGGTTGCCTATAGCGCTCACAACGGGCCATTTTATCAGGGAGCGTATCTTGTTATACGTCTTATAGTCCCATTCGGATCCCCTTAAAGTAACGTCGCCTAAAATGGCGACAAAATCTATCGGGAGTTTCTTGAACCTGTCTTCTCTGTTAATATGGCGAGCGAGTTTTAGAGTGGCGCTGTCATTGTATATGAGCCCCGCGTGGTTATCTCCGAGTACTATGAACTGGAAATTATTCCCGTCGTTTCCGGCCAACCGGCTGACTGCCCGGTCGTTCGTATACGGCTCGGGATCCTTCGTCATATATAGCGAGGCCACAGGAATGAGCGAATATATCGCCGCCGCCAGGACCAGCACGATCAATATTTTAACAAATTTCTTCATCTTAACTCTCCGTCGGATAATATGTTACAACTTTACTGGCGATATGTCAATAGGAGATATGGGGATGAAAAGAATAAGATGTATAAGAGAAGGGAAACGTTTTTCCTTATTGAAATTTTCGCAGGAGCTGGCGTCCTTTTAGCGATAGTCCCTCGTAGTCTCGGTCTAACTATGGCTACTCGGGATCATTTTTTGCCCTGACGAAATCTACAGGCAAAAAATGGCGGTGTGTTCTCCGCCTTGTTCGAACATACTTCAGGGGTACCCCTGAAAAAAAAATCGTCATTGCGAGGCGCGAAGCGCCGAAGTAATCTAAAAGACCTTCAACCCTGCTCGGCTTCGCCACCCCGCTTTGGAGAGGTTTTCGCGCGTCCAGGATCAATTCCTGGTAAATGGCCATCATGCCAGCGTTAATCCAGCCACATATCGCAAAAATACCATACTTCGACTCGCTTCGCTCGCTCAGTATGGCCCTGAGCCTGCCGAAGGGCCATTTACTACACGCTCCAAAAAGTAAGCCGGATCAGAGATAAATCGGCCTATTCCAGAGATTATTAGTCTCGAGAGACGCTAAGCCTTGAAAGTTCGGTGAGATTGCCGCTTATCAGCGCTATCTTCTTGCTCTTAGTCCAACGCTTGATCTGAGCTTCACGCTTAAGAGCCGCAGAGTGATTGGGCTGGGGTTCCTGGTAGATAAGTTTAACAGGGGTGCGGGTTTGAGTATAATTTCCGCCTTTTTTGGCATTATGTTCTTTTATTCGTCGAGGAATATCGGTAGTAATGCCGGTGTAAAACGTAGCATCAGCGCATTGAATTATGTAGACGTGCCACATATGCTCCTCTGCTCCTCGTGTGGTGGTTCGGCGCGCTCGCCTGAAACGAGCGACAGCTCGCTTGCTCACCACCATGGTGAGCAAGGAAAAACCTCCCTACTATTTAACAGGAGAGAGGTTTTTCCGCGTCGAACCATGGTAGCCGTGGGCCGTGAGCCTACGGCAAAGTATCTCTAATTTCTACAAGTGTGTTATAGTAGCAATGCGCCGCAATATCAAGAAATTTTCGAGTTCAGAGATAATATCCCTCGGTGATTTTCGGTGTCCGAACAGACAAAACAAGCTAAATTATGTCCACTTTGTCCGGTCATTTTTGGAGTAAACTTACATAACTCTTTATAAATCAAATCGTTACAAAATGTCCACTCCGTCGAGGTGGACATTGGCCTATTCTCACTTTTTACTGCTTCATCATCTAACTTTAATTAGCAGAATCGGTGTTATGCGTGCAGAGCTTTTATAACAGCCCGTGGATTGCTCTCGGTCACTTTAAGTAAGGCAAATGCCGGGCCGCGAGGCCTTCTACGCCCTTGTTCCCAATTTTGCAGAGTATCGATACTCACGCCTATCATACGCGCAAACGATGCCTGAGAGGCACGAAGTTTAAGTCGTATATCTCTAATCATGTGGGGATTAAATTTAGTAACTCGCCCTGCCTTAAGTTTGCCGGCATGTATTTTCCTAGCCTGATCTATGCTAGTTAATAACTCTTTAAATTCTCTATTTTTCATAAGACACCTTCCTTTACGTAGTTTCTTAACACTTTCAATTGCTCATTGGTAAGGTCTTTTTGTTCTGACTTCTTATAAGGATATAAGAGATATATCTTTTGATCTCGCGCATATACATAATATATAACTCTTATTCCACCACTTTTACCCTTACCAGCAATACGCCATCTTAATTTCCTTATACCGCCTCCATGCGGTATGACTGGACCTGCCTCGGGATTAACTGCTAAACGCCACTGCATATCGGCATATTCATCATCCGAAAGTATATCAATTATCTTCTTAGTAAAAATGGGTGTTTCTATAAGCTCCATATTCCTCCTGCATATTAAGCATACGTCATTGGCGTATATTTGTCAAGCCCTGATAAGAACTTTTTTTATTTTCGTTTAATAGTGTTTATTTGTCTTTTGATGGGCAAATATAATAAATCTAGCAACAGTTTTGCCTTATCAATTATTTCATTATCATACCCTTCTTTGCCCGATCTTAGCGCTTCCTTTGGGAAGATCCATAGCTCTTTCCTTCTGGTAAGCGTATTTACGCTACTCCAATACTATGTGGCGGCCAATTTTGAAGATATTTTCTCCTTATTAAGAATGCTGCTAAAGTAGTATCGTCATTTTTAACTGCATATTTTTGATAATATTTAGCTGCATCTTCGGGATTATTAATAATTTTTTTCCATAACTCAATTTTTCTTTTCTCTTCTTCGCTGAAAGCACTCGGCGCTTGTTTATCTGATATTTCTATTAGTTTTTCTAGTGTAATATTAAACTCTATTTTTGTATGCACAAAGGAATAATCATTTTCGAGCGCATCGTCATAATTTTGTGCATTTAATGGCGCAGGGAAATGTTCCCAATATAATTTAATAACTTCGAGATGATTTTCTAATCCCCTACTAGCAGCTGCATGAATACGCGCAATCTCTTCTTTGTTATCTTTATTACCAGACCACAATTGATATAAAACATAGAAAAAGTTCTCTTCTTTGTCATATATAATATCATTTCCGCTCAAATATCGGCCATCAGCTTCGTTAAAAACATGTTGTATTGCTTTGAGTATTCCATCCTTATCAATTTCAAGCATTGTTTCGAAGGCATTTTGAAGTCTAAAATGAATATCAGAACTGCCACCTCTTTCATCATTGGCAAACGAATTGATAACGACAAATTTTGATCCGGTGTCTACGCTTGCAGAATTTAATAATGTCGTAAATAAATTAATGGCAGAGATTGCATATTCGCTATTTTTTTTGTTGTGTCGCAGGTCTTCTATCACTTCTAGAAGCTGAAAGCAAAATTGATATAACGCATCTGCCAGAACCGTTTCTCTTTGAGTTGCACTGGGCTGTAGTTTTATCGTCATATTAATAATTCTATTACATAGCGTTGTAGCAACATCTAAATTTAGTCGCACGGGTGATTTTTTAATATCGCGCAGCATATGTGAATAACTAATCAAAATCGAATTTTCTAGATTTCCTAGATCGAGTTTCATTTGTTCATGCCCTCTATATATGTTAATTAACTTCTTTTTTGTGTCCTCTGCAAATTCGCTGATAAGCGTTAAATAATCATAGAGCCTATGGGGGTCAGATAAAGTTCCATCATAATTAATCCCGCTTTCTGGGGCATCCAAGTTATTAACTCTATCAATATAGGAATGTGATATTGCCGCAACTAAATTTGCAAAATACGGATTTTTCCATTTATCATATTCTTCTTTTGGTATATCAAGAATATCCCTTATCCATTTTAATAGTTTTTCTTCTTCCTTTTCATTTTTTTCAGCAGTCATTTTTTCCAAATTTCTTCGCCCAATTTCAATAATCATATCTTTTGCATCTATCTTGCCTTCTGATTCTCGATATAGACCCTCGACTGTCATGCTAAAAAATCTTATGAGGTCGCTATGTTTTATTTTGATATAAGACATTAATAGGATATCGCTAAATCGGATGGCATCTTTTCTTTCGTAACCATTATAATCTCGAAAAGCTCTGTAAAAAAATTCTACATCTAAAATGCATCTGTTTATTGTCCTTGGCGACTCATCTAGCAGTATATTAATAACAAAACTAATGGAAGACTTTTCATCCAAAAATCTATTAATAGGATTAATGGCAATGCGCTCAATATCTTCGTTACTATTAGGGAGTCCTTCAATATTATTAGCCTTTTTGAATGCAATTAGTTTTTGAATAATGAAATCTTCTCTAATCTCCTGTTGTATGGGAGGCAAAAACAGATGATGAGATATATTTTTTGGATTATCTATAAAGAAATTTTTTACCAAATACTGAATTTCTTTATTTTCAGCTGTTTGCATAAGTCCAGTAAAATCGTCCCCTACGCAAACCATAAAAATGATTCTAATGGGAAGCCCTTCCCTCCCTTTCATTTTGAAGCGTTCAATTGTCTCTATCACCCTGTAAGTTTCCACCAAAGGAGACCTTTCAAATTCATCAATCACAATTATCCATAAATTTTCTTTGAATTCTGAAATATTGCCAAAAAGCGCTGCCACCTCGTTAGTCACAAAGCAGTTATTATTGTTATTATTTTTATCACACACTTTAGTTCTCGTAGGAAGAGGCGCAAAATTAATTTTTAGGCAACAATTCATAAGTTCGAGATAAAAATTGTTCCCTGATTCCCTAAAAATCGAGTTCATCAATGGGATATATTCTGTTACTTGTATTTTTGGATATCTAGAATTTAATGTTTCATGCCACCGCTCTGAGAACAACCTTGAAAAGCCTTTTACCTCATTTGTTTCAGTCAATGATATATAAGAGTAAAGAATGTCATTTTGATCGAATGATTCTATTATCATTCTTGCAAGAGAAGATTTACCACTACCATCCCTACCATGCACCGCAACAACAGTTACATAATCTTGGCTAGCACTGATAGCTTGAGCAGCATTTTTTGCAATGTCAGCAAAACGGAGTGCATCTCGATCCAAACCTACGGAATCTGGTGAAAAACGGAAATTATCATTAACTTTAGATTTTGGAATTTTCCTATATATAATACTGCCTAATAAAATTATGCTAAGATAAGTGGCATAAAAAAATAGAGCGCGTGGGTTCGATATTATTATTTCTTTCCACTTTAAATGGTGAATTTGTGAATCCCATAAATATAATATTACGGGTAGCGCAAATATTGCATCCCAAAATAGATAATAAACCCACGATGATTGACTACAAATTTTTTGCTTGCGTAATGTTGTTCTGAAAAATAAGACCCCGCTAATAGAAAAATAAAGTACCATCATTGAAACTATAAATAACCACTTAAATCCGGAAAACCAGTCACTCTTCCAAAATTTCATCTCAGGAAGGGCGCATCCTAACAGAATAGTAACTATTATGATACACAATAGCGTAAGCTTTGAACGGACTATGAATAGCCCTTTACTATTTATACTCATCTATACCCCTATATTTTTGATACACCATAACCTAACCTTGTTTATTGTAGCACCATTAATAGTAGTTTTCACTATTTTTGGCTTATTTTTTTGGCTTATTTCCAACCAGGCCATTTACTAGAGATAAATCCAGCCAAATATCGACCAATTCCTGGTAAATGGCCATCATGCCAGCGTTAATCCAGCCACATATCGCAAAAATACCATACTTCGACTCGCTTCGCTCGCTCAGTATGGCCCTGAGCCTGCCGAAGGGCCATTTAC
>JBAZNZ010000024.1 GCA_041648975.1 Candidatus Omnitrophota bacterium
AGGTCGCCGCGGAGGTCGGTAAGGAACTCGAGTCGATGCTCCGGAAATTCCTCGATTATCACATAGAGCGCCGGCTAAAGAGCCTGGAATTTATCAAGGAGATAGAGAGGGCGTAAAATTTTTCGCATCTGCAGTCCGGCGTGGAACTTGCGGGCAGTTGCCTCAGCTTCGCCGCAAATTTACATTGGGCATGTAAATTTGCTGTGGTAAAATTTCGATGGCCTCGTAACCCGGACTGAGGCATGCTGTTGACAGGTTTACTCGGCCTTGTTTCCCGCCTTCGGCGGGAAGATCGCCATAAGGTATCGAAATTTTACGACATTCGCTTCGGCAACCGCCCGTAAGTTCCCTGCCCGCCTGAAGCAGTCTCTTGCTGGCAGGCGGGACGCCGGCCGAGTTGCCGCAGGCTCCCGTTTTTCTCCATCACAAAGACCTAATATTTTCAATGTGCCCATCATAACATCGGCTTAGGTTTAGGCGTAAGATACGAAAAATTTTTCTATGAAATAGCAGAAAAATATTTTGTGCCACGAGGCAGCTACCGGCAGGTTGCTCTTGAGGCGTTAAATTTTGCCAAGGTAATAGCTACTACCCAAGATAATAGGCGCCATAGTTACCATAAGGGCTGTAATAACACTCTAAACCAATCCTTGCATAAACACTCTTGAAGGCAAAATTAGCCGAAGGAGCACCTGCCGGTAAAGCTGCTAAGAATCAACAGTCACAAAATATTTTCTAGCGCCCACGTTTTCTCTTGATTTTAACACAAGCATGTGTTAGGATATCGAAAATGAAGAGGAATTATATATAGTTATGCAGCAGAAATCTGATGTGATGGAAAAGATAGTATCTCTGTGTAAGCGGCGCGGGTTCATATTCCAGTCAAGCGAGATATACGGCGGCCTGGCGAGCACCTGGGATTACGGCCCGCTTGGCGCAGAGCTCAAGCGGAACCTGAAAGAGGCCTGGTGGCGCTCTAATGTATATGAGCGCGATGATATCGAAGGCCTGGACGCTTCTATCTTGATGCGTCCCGAGACCTGGATGGCCTCCGGCCACGTCAGCAGCTTCGAAGATACCCTCGTTGATTGTAAAAACTGCAAAAAGCGCTTTAAGGTAGAGCACGTTACTGGCAAGGTTTGTCCGGAGTGTGGGGGACAACTTACAGAAGCGCGGCAATTCAACCTGATGCTTAAGACCCACCTGGGTCCGATAGAAGACGAAGGCAGTCTCACCTACCTTAGGCCGGAAACAGCGCAGGGCATATTCGTGAACTTCCAGAACGTCGCTACCTCTATGCGCCGAAAGGTCCCGTTCGGCATAGCGCAGATTGGAAAATCATTCCGCAACGAAGTCACTACCGGCAACCTCACTTTTCGTTCCCGCGAATTCGAGCAGATGGAGATAGAATATTTTGTGAAACCCGGGACAGACGATGAGTGGTATGAAAAGTGGGTCGCCGAGAGGTTCGGCTGGTATTCGAAATTCGGCATTAAGAAAGAGAACCTCAGGAAGAGGGAACACGAAAAGACAGAGCTCGCTCATTACGCGAAAGCCTGCACAGACATAGAATACCAGTTCCCGTTCGGATGGTCTGAGTTGGAAGGCATCGCTAACCGTACCGATTTTGACTTGAAACAGCATATGCGGCTGAGCGGTAAGGATCTTCAATTTTTTGACGACGAGACCAAGGATAAATATTTGCCTTATGTCATAGAACCATCCGGCGGAGTAGACAGGTCGATATTGGCGTTCTTGACGGATTCATATAAAGAGGAAGAGGTAAAGGATGAAAAGAGGGTCAGTCTTACTCTCCACAAGTCGCTTGCGCCGATCAAAACCGCGGTCCTGCCGCTTTTAAGGAACAAGCCTGAGATAGTGGAGTTGGCTAGAGGTATAACGACAGACCTGAAGAAAAAGTTTAAAGCTATGTATGATGATACCGCCTCTATAGGAAGATTATATAGGAGGCAGGATGAAATAGGGACGCCATACTGCATCACTGTTGACGTTGATACCTTAAGCGATAAGAAGGTTACAGTCCGCGATAGAGATACGATGAAACAGGATAGGATAAGCGTGGCGAAAATAAAAGAATATCTGGAGGATAAATTTAATGAGTCGTAATGCGGTTATGGATAAAGAGCAGGATGGTAGTACAAATTTGAAAGGAGCGGCAGTAAAGATGGGCAGCAAAACAGGTAAATACGTATATTCATTCGGCGGAGGCAAAGCCGATGGCAACGAATCGATGAAGAACCTTCTGGGCGGCAAAGGGGCAAACCTGGCTGAGATGGCGGGGCATCCAAGCCTTCGTCTTCCGGTGCCACCCGGATTTACAATAACGACGGATGTGTGCACATATTATTACAAAAACAGCAAGGTCTATCCAAAAGAGCTTAAAGACCAGGTAAAGGACGCCGTATCAAAGGTCGAGAAACTTATGGGTAAGAGGTTCGGGGATCCGATAAATCCGCTTCTAGTTTCAGTCAGGTCTGGCGCGCGCCGTTCTATGCCCGGCATGATGGAGACGGTCCTGAACGTCGGATTGACCGAAAAGTCCATACAGGGGCTCATAAAACAGACCGGAAACGAGAGATTCGCTTACGATGCTTACAGGCGGCTCATTATGATGTACTCTGACGTTGTCATGGAGAAGGCCGCGGGCATTGAGCCTAAAGGCGGCAAAGGGATACGCAAGATCCTTGACGAGAAGCTTGATCAGGTTAAGCATTCAAAGGGTTATAAGTCGGACACCGACCTTACGGCGGCGGATCTTAAGGCATTGGTTGCAGAATTTAAGAAAACGGTAAACAATGTCCTTGGCAAACCGTTCCCTGACAGCGCCGAAGAGCAGCTTTGGGGCGGCATAGGGGCGGTCTTCTCGAGCTGGAACGGCAAACGCGCATTCGAGTATCGCCGTATTGAAAGGATACCCGATGAATGGGGGACGGCCGTTACTGTCCAGACGATGGTATTCGGGAATATGGGCGACGATTGCGCCACGGGAGTTGCCTTTAGCCGCAACCCCGGCAACGGCGAGAACCAGTTCTACGGTGAATATCTGGTCAATGCTCAGGGTGAGGATGTTGTGGCAGGTATACGCACGCCCGGGCCGATAAATGACTATTCAAAGAACGATCAGAGCAAGTCCATGCCGACACTTCAGAAGATCATGCCCGATATTTATAAAGAGCTCGACAGTATTAAGACGAGGCTTGAAAAGCACTATAAGAACATGCAGGATATAGAATTCACTATCGAAAAGGGGAAGTTATTCATGCTGCAATGCCGCGTCGGAAAGCGTAACGGTGTAGCGGCAGTGCGCATGGCAGTCGAAATGTATAAGGATAAATTTATAGATGCACAGACGGCTGTAATGCGCGTTGCGCCGAATCAGCTTGTCGAATTGCTGCTTCCCATGATCGATCCGAAGAAAGAGCTTGCCACTCCGCCGATAGCAAAAGGCCTGCCGGCTGGCCCCGGCGGCGCCATAGGACGCGCGGTATTTACGTCAAACGACGCGGTTGAGTGGGCTTCGAGAGGGGAGAAGGTCATCCTCGTGCGTGAAGAGACGTCGCCTGAAGACGTAGACGGTATGCATAAAGCGCAGGCGATCCTGACATGCAAGGGCGGCATGACTTCGCACGCGGCGCTTGTAGCGCGCGGATGGGGAAAATGCTGTATAGTAGGCTGCAGCGATCTCGAAGTCGGCGAGGACGGCAAGTCCTTTGAGACCAAGAAAGGCGTTGTGGTAAAAGAGGGCGATTGGATAAGCCTCAATGGGACAAAGGGAGTGGTTTATCAGGGTAAGTTGCCGCTTGTCGATGTGGATATCGATAATAACAGATCATATACGGAACTTATGAAGCTTGTCGATAAAGTCCGCGTTCTGAAGGTCCGCACCAATGCAGATACCCCGAAAGACGCTGCTCAGGCAATAAAGTTCGGCGCGGAGGGGATAGGCCTTTTCAGGACAGAGCACATGTTTTACGGAGAAGGCAGTGATAAGCCGCTGTTCCTTCTTCGCAAGATGATAATGTCGAAGACTGAGGCCGAACGGCGATCGGCGCTCGACGAACTTTTCCCGTTCGTCAAGAAGGATATAAAGGCAACGCTCGAAGCGATGGACGGGTTCCCTGTCACGATACGGCTTCTCGATCCTCCGCTCCACGAATTCGTGCCGCACAGCGAAGACAGGTTGAAGGCGCTGGCTGAGGAGCTGGGCGTCGACATGGGTGAACTTAATAAGAGGGCAGAGGGGCTACGCGAGAATAACCCTATGTTAGGACACCGAGGTGTTCGTCTGGGTATCACATATCCTGAGATAACGGAGATGCAGGTGCGTGCTATACTTGAGGCTTCGGCGGAATTGATAAAGGCCGGAAAAAAGGTCGACCCCGAGATAATGATACCGGTTACCTGCGCAAAGAGCGAATTGGACAACCAGAAGGTCATTGTGGATAAGGTCCATAAAGAGGTAATGATGAAATTCGGCCTGAAAAAATTGCCGTTTATGTACGGGACGATGATAGAGATCCCGCGCGCGGCTCTGCAGGCCGGTTCGATGGCCCAGACGGCCGAGTTCTTCTCATTCGGGACGAACGATCTCACTCAGATGACGTTCGGGTTCAGCAGGGACGATATAGGCGGTTTCCTGCCGGACTACCTGAACTCTAAGATACTGCCGGCGGATCCGTTCCAGACGATCGACCAGGACGGAGTCGGTGAGCTTATAAAACTCGGCATAGAGCGCGGAAGAGCGACACGCAAGGTGCTGAAAGTGGGTATATGCGGCGAGCACGGCGGCGATCCTGACAGCGTCAAGTTCTGTCACCGCGTCGGAATGAATTACGTAAGCTGTTCGCCTTTCAGAGTGCCGATATCGCGTCTTGCGGCGGCGCAGGCGGCGGTGGAGAGCAAAAAAAAATAGGAAGTTATAAGGTGTAAGTTTTAAGTAAAAAAATCTTACAGCTTATAACTTACAACTTATAACTAGAAATATGGATGCAATAAGACTGTATCTAAAAGATATAAAGAAGCTGCCACTTCTCACCCCTGAGGAAGAGATATCTCTCGCCAACAGAATAAAGAAGGGCGATGGCAAGGCACGGGCCAAGATGATACAGTCTAACCTTCGCCTTGTTATAAACATTGCCAAGAAGTACTCGCATCTGGGCGTATCTATGCTTGACCTGATCGAGGAGGGGAACCTCGGTTTAATGAAGGCGGTCGAGAAGTTCAATCCGAAGAAGGGCTACAGGTTCTCTACATACGCCGCCTGGTGGATAAGACAATATATTTCGAGAGCGATAGCCAATCAGGGCAAGACCGTCAGGATGCCGGTGTATATAATCGAACTCCTGATGCGTTTCAAAAAAGTCTCCGAGCATCTTACTAATTCCCTTAAACGTAAACCGAAACTTAACGAGATATCAAAAAGGATGAAGTTGCCGATAAAGCGCGTGAAGCAGCTCAACAGAATGGTATCCGGCATATCAAGCCTTAACGCTCCCGTAGGCGAGGAGGGATCCACCGAATTCCTTGATCTCATAGAGGATGAGAACATGACCTCCGCGGCCGATGAGCTCTCTAACTTCCTGACGCAGGAGCGGATAAAGGGCTTGCTTGAAAAGATGTCGAAGAGGGAGCAGAAGATATTGTCGCTGAGGTTCGGTCTTAAGGATGGGGTCCCGCATACATTAAGGGATACCGCGAAGCATTTCGGTATCACCCGGGAAAGAGTCAGGCAGATAGAATCCGCGGCGATGAGAAAGATGCGCGAATTCATAGTCCAGCAGGAAAAGGATGCCGCGGCGAAGCGATAAGGAGAGCATATGCTTGAATTAAAATCTTATATAAGAGACATTCCCGACTTTCCGAAGAAAGGCATTATATTCAAGGACATCACCACTCTTTTAAAAGACAAACGCGCCTTTAAGCGTGTCGTCGATACTATAGCGGACAGATACAAGGACAAGAAAGTAGACTTTGTCCTGAGCGTTGAGGCGCGCGGGTTCCTATTCGGAGCTGCCGTCGCCTACAAGATAGGAGCTGGCATAGTCCCTGTAAGGAAAAAAGGCAAACTGCCTCACAAGACTTACTCTGTAACATATGATCTTGAATACGGAAAAGATACCTTAGAGGTCCATCAGGACGCGTTTCGCAGAGGGACGAGGATACTTATTGTGGACGATCTCTTAGCGACCGGCGGGACGACAAAGGCCGTAGCTGAGCTTGTGGAGAAGATGGGCGGCAAGATCGTAGGTATAGCATTCGTTATCGAACTCCTTCCTCTGAAAGGGCGCGAGAAACTGAAAGGCTATCCTGTGTTGTCGCTTGTAAAAGATAAGTATTGTTGATAATAATTCGGTATAACAATGCAATACACGTTGCCCCTGTAGCTCAGATGGATAGAGCACAGGTTTCCTAAACCTGGTGTCGCCCGTTCGACTCGGGCCAGGGGCGCCATCCAAAAGAATCCCGAACAATACAGTTATACAGTAAAAAAAGGCGGCTTGTCGCATGGCGAACAAAATCCCGGTGTCAGTAGTTATCATAACCAAGAACGAGGAAGCGAACATCCGGGAGACCCTGGAGTCGGTCGTCTGGGCGGACGAGATCATTATAGTCGATGACGAAAGCACCGACAAGACGGTCGAGATCGCGAAGAGATATACCGACAGGATATTTTCCCGCAAGATGGAGGTGGAAGGCATTCACAGGAACTGGGCGTATGCGCAGGCGCGCAATCTCTGGGTCCTGAGCCTTGACGCGGACGAAAAAGTTACCCCTGAGCTGGCTCTTGAGATCGCTAAGGCGGTCCCGTCGGAGGAATTTGTCGCGTATGATATACCTCTGCGTAATTATATCGGCAGCTATTGGGTCAGGTACGGCGGATGGTATCCGGCCAATAAGGTGAGGCTCTTCCGGAAAGATAAATTTAAATACGAGGAAGTGCAGGTGCATCCCGTGGCTTTCATAGACGGGAAATGCGGACATCTGCGATCGGACATAATCCATAAAGGTTACCCCGACATCGAGCATTTCTTGAACAGCGTCAACCGCCAGTCGACGCTTGAAGCCGCCAAATGGATGAATACGGGCCGAAAGATGACGCTTGGGCATATCACGCGGAGGGCGCTCGACAGGTTCTTCAGACGATATGTCAGGAAGAAAGGCCATAAGGACGGGATGTACGGGTTCGTTGTCGCTTTTTTCGATACCCTGTATCAGGTATTGAGCTATGTGAAATACCGGGAACTGCTGGAAAAACAGGGGAAGGATCGTGCCTGATAATACAAATGATCGGCATATGTCAATCTGCCCGGTTTGCGGTATCGCGGACTGGGCATCTGTTTATAGGATAGGGCGATGGGACATAGGAGAATGTAAGGCTTGCGGTTTCGCTAGGATCGATCCTATGCCCGACAGGGAACTCCGAGCGGAGTTCTATTCCGAAGAAAAGGTGGTCAGCAGGAACACTAAAGAGCAGACCGCGTCCCAGAGATTTTCCAGGTCCATGAAACGGTTCTTTTCCCGTATAGGGGGCCGCAGTAAGAGCGGTATATTTTATGACAAGCTCTCCCATTATCTGAGCGCAGGCTCGAAGATACTGGACCTCGGGTGCGGTGACGGCAGTTTCCTTAGGTCGGCAAAGAGATGCTTCTTATGTACCGGTGTCGAGATCTCGGGATACCTGGCCGGCCTTGCGAAAGATAAAGGCGGCATTAAAGTAATAAACGGCAATTTTCTGGAAATGGAAATAGGCGAAAAATTCGACGGTATAACGATGATATCCCTTTTAGAGCACCTGGACGATCCCGCGAAGGCGCTAAAAATCTGTTTCGGCCTTTTGAACAGGAACGGCGTTCTGCTCATCAAGACTATAAACTACGGATGCCTGAACAGGATGATTAAAAGAGAGAGCTGGTCCGGATTCCGTCCGCCGGACCATATGGTCTATTTCACCCCACGCAACTTGAAACAACTGCTTGAGAAGGCGGGTTTTGCCGGAATAAAGGTATCCGCATGGCCTTTTAATGACAACATGTACTGCGATGCTCATAAGATCGGTTAACTACAAACTCATATCCGTAATATGGGTCTTCATATGGCTGCTATTTTCCGTCAGAGGCTATATATTGACCGACTCCAAGGTCTTTAAGAACAGCCTGGGTAAGAGCGTAGAGCAGAAAAAGCGGAATCTGATGAAAAGCGGTCTTTATGATTTTGTATTGTTCTGCCAAAAAAATATCCCCGAAAAAGAGAATTTTGTTTTTGTGTATGATGCGAAAGCGCTGGATCCGGTTGAAGGATCCAGGGTCTCCTATTATCTCTACCCTCGAAAGATGATCAAAGACGCCCCCTATATAATGGTATTTGATATGAGCGGGTACAAAAAAGAGGGCTTTAAGCTTCACGCAAGCCTTAGCAAAAACTCATTCATCCTTCGAAAGGCCGATTGAAATGATTGACCTTTTCCCGGTTGTGAAATTAACGCTTGGCATCCTGATAACTTTCTTCGTGGGATACAACATCATAAAGGCCTTATCCTGGAGTAATCTCAAAATAATGGGATCATTAGAGATTGTATTTCTATCTTTTCCTATCGGCATATCCGTTATTACACTGCAGATGTTTATCCTGGCCATTTTCGGAAAAGGATGGT
This sequence comes from Candidatus Omnitrophota bacterium, assembly GCA_041648975.1. Taxonomy (NCBI): domain Bacteria; kingdom Pseudomonadati; phylum Candidatus Omnitrophota; species Candidatus Omnitrophota bacterium. The sequence continues at coordinate 8,672 of JBAZNZ010000024.1, forward strand.
CTCTCTTTAATATGGCGTTGCCGTGGGTCTTCCTGTTATTGGTAAATCTGGCCGTGTTTTTCATGAGAAAGAGGAGACCTGCTGAGCCGCAGGCAGCCAGGTCCGCGCTCGATTTCGTGGAAAAGGCGTTAATATGCGGTATTATCTTACAGGTCATCTGGGTTACATTGAAAGCATTCGCTCTTCCGATCGAAGCGCCGGATGCTATTGCCATATATGCGTTGAAAGCAAAAGCGTTTTACCTTAAAGGCGGCATGGACCATGACATATTGAAGAATGTTACATTTAAGGATTCTCACCAGGACTATCCGCTTTTGTTGCCATTGGCAGAATGCTGGATATACAGGGCCCTGGGAAACCTGAACGACTTCCTGGCAAAAGCGCTCTTTCCGATTTTTTTCTTGAGCGCGACCGGGATATTCTACAGCATGCTAAAAAGATTCATAAAACGCCGCGGAAGCCTCCTGTTTACTTTTATGCTTGCCTCGGTTCCTCAATTTACTGTTTTTGGCACTAACGCATATGCCGATCTTCCGCTGACCTGTTATTATACGGCAAGCCTCCTGTATCTATTTTTATGGATGAAAGAAAAAGAGACGCCGTATCTTCTCCTTTCAGCCCTGATGTCTTTTTCGGCTGCATGGACCAAGAATGAAGGATCGATGCTGCTGGTGATAAACATATTGATCCTGGCAATCTTTTTAGCAAGAGATAAGATGAGGTTCGTAAAAAAGGCAATATCTTTATCCGTGTATCTGGCTGTTGTCATCGTATTGCTTCTTCCATGGATATCTTTTAAGAACTCTATGGCGTTGGAAAGCGATATAGTAAATAAAGCCACTATCACCCCATCCAATGTTGGCGCTAACCTTGGCAGGGTGTGGCCGATCCTGTATGAATATCAGAAGCATCTATTTGGGCCAAAGAGATGGAATATTGCATGGATCTCAGTCCTTGTAGTTTTTATTTTAAAAATTAGAAATGTCTTTAGAGATGAAATCGGATATATCGCTTTCGCAGCAATATTGTGTATCGCCGGCTACACGTTTATTTACATCGTGACTCCTCATGATCTGGGATGGCACCTATCTACAAGCGCAAGCCGCCTGATGCTTCACGTCTTACCTGTAAGTATGTTCTGGCTTGCCTTATCTACAAAGAAAGACCTGAACCTTTTTTAACGCATTTTTTCTTGCCATAGGAGCATCACGTATGCAATAATACAAACCATGATAGACCTGCACACGCACACACTTTTTTCTGATGGCGAACTTTTGCCGAGCGAACTCGTTAGACGAGCTGAAGCGAAAGGGTACAAGGCCATAGCTTTGACAGATCACGCCGATCTGTCAAATATCGATTTTATCGTTCCCCGGATAGTAAAAGTCTGCAAGTCGTTAAATTCTTTTTGGAAGATCCGCGCGATCCCCGGAGTCGAGATCACGCATGTTCCTCTCCAGGAGATAAAAAGACTGGTCAAACTTGGCCGCAAACTCGGGGCCAGGATAGTCGTTGTCCATGGTGAGACCGTATCTGAGCCTGTCATCCCCGGGACCAATAAGTACGCCATTAATGCAGGCTGTGATATTTTAGCTCACCCGGGCTATATTACTAGAGGTGACGCGGAGCTTGCGCGATCTAAGGGGGTATATCTGGAGCTTACCGCAAGGAAGAGCCATTCTCATACGAATAAGCATGTCTATAAGATGGCGAAGTCTGCAGGCTCAAAGCTGGTTTTAAATACAGATGCGCACAATGATGGAAACCTGATATCGGACAGCCAGGGTAGGGGGATCCTTCGCGGCATAGGGCTAAGCCCCGCAGATATAGAAGAAGTGTTCAAGAATTCAGAGTATATCGTAAGGAATATAGGTTAAGAATATAGAAATAGTTAATTATCCTTGACAAGTATGACTTATATGATATACTTATGTTAAATATAAAAAGTCAGTTAAGCCTATAACACCATCGATGATTTTAATCTTGGCGCAAGAGGAGGTGGTATTTAAAATAGCCATAGGTCATCAAGAAGTGGTGATATAGATAAGAGGTGATAGATACAATAAAGACAGGCCGTGTGACGAGTGTCAGGAATTTCGGGCCTGAACTTTACGATATATTTGTAATTTAGAAGTTAAAAATTAAAAGGAGGCAGCATGAAGTTTTTAAGAGTACTTTGTGTTTTGGCAGTAGCACTTTGCCTTACGGCAAGCGTTTACGCTGAGACCCAGAGCGTTAAGGTGAGCGGAGACCTCACGATGAGGAGCCTGTTCAGGAATCAATATGATTATCAGAGCAGCCCTCCTGAGCCGGATCAGCCAAGGACCGGTTTAGATAGTTCATGGCAGTCATGGTTGATGTCAGTGGCTGAGATAGAGATCGATGCGGACCTCACCGATAACGTCCAGACGGTTATCAGGTTAGTGAACCAGAGGGATTGGAATGTATGGGCGAAGTCAGACAGTGCGACTACCGGGGGCTTCCCCAATGGCCGCGCAGCCTATACGGAAAACGATGATGAATTTGATGTCATGGTTGATCTTGCTTACGTGACATTGAAAGACTTCATCTATTCACCGTTGACAGTTACTATCGGCCGTCAGGACCTGTGGTTCGGTAAGGGGTTCATAGTTGGCGCGAACCTCCAGAACCCAGGGAATGGCTGGAATGGCTCAACAGGCGGCAATTTAACAGCGCCGGAATACACTGCAGTATGGTCGTTTGATGCCGTGAAGGCAGTGTTAGACTATGACCCATGGACGATCACAGGCGTGTACTCCAAGATTTATGAGGATGCTGTACAGGCCCGTGATGATGTCGACCTCTATGGCTTGAACGTGGGCTATAAGTTTGACTCATACATGGCAGAGGCAGAAGCGTATTGGTTCTGGAAAGCAGACCGCGGCCTTGACGCCTACAGGAACATATCTAGGAATACCAATGACGTTCATACATTTGGATTGAGGGGCAGTTTTGATCCGGTGGATGTCGTTACGGTTAACCTAGAAGGCGCGTATCAGGGCGGCGAGTATGTCGCTAACAGGCTGCAGACTACTTCCAGGGTGCGTTCAGCATGGGCCCTTGACGTAGGTACAGAGTTAAGGTATTTTGCCGAGAAGTACTCCTGGAAGCCGAAATTTGGAGCAGAGTTTATCTATTATTCCGGAAATAAGCCGGAGGATAACACTGCCAGCGATCCGGGCGGGCAAGGGACGTATACCGGCTGGGATCCAGTATATAGAGGCAAATTCGATTCAGCGATTCGTGAGTTTGTAGGCAGGTTCTATTACACGGGAAGATATCCTGCTAACAACGATAATTTCTATTCAGCTGATGACGCTTCTTACAGGAATCAGTTCCAGATGATATTCCTTGGAAGCCTCCAGCCTATGGATAGCCTTACGCTGAAAGCGAATTACAATCTGTTCTGGAACCAGTGTGCCTATACCATCGCAAATGATGACAAGTCATTAGGTTTCATTGGCCAGGAAATAGATCTTACGGCAAATTGGGATTACACAGAAGATGTCAGCTTTGGGCTTCTGTGTGGCTGGTTTGTGCCGGGAGATGTGTATTATGAGAATATGAATAAGGTTACTACGGATATCGTAGGAACGGTAAAGGTAAGCTTCTGAGTAGAGTATTGCGAAAAACCCCCGCTCTTTGATAAAGAGCGGGGGTTTTTTATTGCCTTGTCTCTGTATTTCTATTGACTTTTTTACCGTATAGAAATAGAATATAATTGATTTGCGGCCTTTATAGGAGATCTTAAAAAATTTAGCATGACTCATAATATTTCGAAAAAAAAATACAAAAAGATTCTTTTACTATTTTCAGTTATTTTGATCTCCGCTTCTGCGGTTGGGACGTATCTCTATTTCCACAAAATATCTTTAAAAATGCCATTTCTGGCCCCTAAGGCGCCCCCCCCGGCGCCGGCAGTATATAAGTTCGAGGCTGTTAAAGAATTCCAATTCTCGGATGATAATGCGCTCAAGGAGTGGGAAGAAAAAGTATTCAGGAGTAAGGTCATATACCAGATAGAGAACGACGGCGCGCTCTCTTATGTCAGAGCGACTACCGATAAAGCCGCATCCGCCCTGTATTATAAGATAAAGATGGACGCCAGGAAAAAACACCCCCTTATAAGCTGGAAGTGGGAAGTAAAAAAGTTCCCCGCCAAAAAACTGCCGGAAAGCCTCGAGACGAAAGATGAGGACGACTTCGCCGCGAGGGTATATGTACTATTTATAGCGCCCTTTTTTACCAACTCAAAAGTGCTTGAATATATATGGGCAGAAAAATTGCCCGTGGGAACCAGCGGAGCCAGTCCATATTCATCAAATATCCAATTGATAGTGTTAAGAAGCGGCTTGGACAATGAGGAGGGGTTTAAGTTTGAAGAAAGGGATATAATGGCCGATTATTTAAATGCGTTCGGAAGGCCGCCGGAACACGATATTGGCGCGGTGGCTTTCATGACTAACGCGGAACATACCGAATCGGGCGCGGATGCGATGTACGATGATATAAAACTCGGATACAAGGAAGATGCGACCAAAGAAGAGAAGGGGGGAGGCCTTTGAGAACAAAATTCATAAGGACAAAATATTTGACCAAAAGCCGTATGCAGTTCAGGTATCTTTTACTTCTAATAGTATCTATGATAGTACCGGTGGTATTTGTCGCGGGTTGTATGTATTACCTGATCTTTACTATAATGGCTGAACAGCTTGGGATACCTGAATATGTAGCGTACAACCTGTTCCCGGTCATCAAGAAGATAAACATGATACTTTTAATCGGGGTGCCGCCTCTTTTTATTGCGCTCATTTTGTGGGGGATAGTGATTTCCCACAGGCTTACGGGGCCGATCGAACGGCTGGTATCAGAGCTTAAGAAGATCGCCGAACACGGCCATTATTCATCAAGATTAAGGTTGCGTAAGAATGATGACATGAAACCGATCGCCGATGCCATAAATAAGGTGCTGGATAAGGTTGAGGAGAAACATAAATGAGTATAAGTGAACTTGCAATAGTCAGCAAAGCGGCCAGGATAGCCGAGGGTGTTGAAATAGGGCCGTATGCCGTTATAGAAGACGGCGCGGAGCTCGGACCGCGGGTGAAGGTGTGGCCTCATGCCCATGTCTGCACGGGCGCATCGATCGGCGAGGATACTCAGATACATATGGGTGCAGTCGTCGGGCATATACCGCAGGACCTCGCGTTCAAAAATGAGAAGACATATTTAAAAGTCGGTAAACGCAACATAATAAGAGAATATGCGACGATACACAGGGGGACCGGCGAGGGCACCTCTACCGTTGTAGGCGACGATTGTTATATAATGGCAGTTGCTCATATCGGCCACAATTGCCACATAGGGAACAGGGTCATACTTGCGAATTGCGCCCTTCTGGCGGGACATGTGACAGTAGAGGATTATTCTTTCATATCGGGTAACGTTGTTGTCCACCAGTTCTGCCGCATAGGCGAACTATCGATAATCGGAGGTTTTACAGGGGTCAATAAGGATGTCCCTCCATATATGCTGGTTCGCGGCCCTTCGGTAGTTAGATCGGTCAATCTGATAGGCCTTAGAAGAGCAAAGTTTTCGAGAGAGCTTATTAATAATATCAAAGAGGCGTACAGGTTCTTATATATGGAGAATCTGAATACAGCCCAGGCTATCGAGGAGATAAAGAAGCTGAAGCCATACGCCAAGGAATTGGATCATCTGGTGCAATTTATACTGGGGTCAAAAAGAGGGATCTGCAAATATAAATACAGCGACACGGACTATTTTGAATAAAGATGAGCGCGTAAAGGTAAAGTCGTATTGGCGCTATCGCCATGCGCTTGACTTTTCGGGCTGGACCATATAAGGGATGAATTTATAAGCCTTATGCAAAAACTCGCCGCAAAAAACCTGTCGGATGATAACCCGTCAGCGCTGATCAAGCTCATATTATATGACCATCCATCCATATCTAAGAGGATCGATTTTGCAAAAAATTTCAAATAGTATTTTTATCGACATATATAAACGCCTGTATAAAGTTTACGGACGGCAACACTGGTGGCCGGGAGATACCCGCTTTGAGATGATGGTGGGGGCTATATTAACGCAGAATACATCCTGGTCAAATGTGGAAAAGGCAATAAGGAACCTGAAAAAGGAAAATGCTCTGTCTTCAGCTGAAAAACTTCTGCGTACGAACGGCCGGACCCTGGCGCGTCTCATTCGCCCGTCGGGGTATTATAATGTAAAATCAAAAAGGCTTAGAGATTTCGCCGGGTTTTTGGTAGCCAGATATGGCGGAGACCTGAACATGATGTCGCGGAGGGAGACCGGCGAATTAAGGGAAGAATTGCTGGATGTCAAAGGGGTAGGTCCGGAAACATGCGATTCTATGCTTCTTTATGCGCTTAACAGGCCGGTCTTTGTGGTTGATGCATATACCAGGAGGATATTTTCACGTCATAAGCTGATTGACGGGAATGCCGGCTATCATGATATCCAGAGATTGTTCATGGTCAACCTTCCCGCCGACCACAGGCTTTATAATGAATATCACGCTCTTATAGTCAGGTTGGGGAAAGAATTATGCAGAAAAAATCCTTCATGCGAAAGATGTCCCCTGAATAGACTCATTTAATTCACTTGTCCCGTTCGTATAACTCTCGGCACCTGGTAGATAGACTCATTTAATTAACTTGGCCGTTCGTATAACTCACGGCACTTAGTAGATAGACTCATTTAATTAACTTGGCCGTTCGTATAACTCACGGCACTTAGTAGATAGACTCATTTAATTAACTTGCAAATAGTGATTCGAGATAATATAATAATGCGCAAATAAAGCAAAGTGAGGGGTGAGATATGGCTAAGAAGAAAAAAGTGAAAGCAAAAGCACGTAAGGCGAAATCCAGGGTTAAGAAAACGGTGAAAAGGCCTAAGGCTGTTAAGACGAGATCCAGGAAAGTCGCCTCAAGGAAAGCAAGAAAAGTCGTAAAAAAGATGCCTGAGATCACGCTGGAAAAGATAGGCGAGGTGACTCACTATTTTCCGCATGTCAAGGCTGCGGCGGTATTAATATTGAAAGACAGCCTTAGCGTGGGAGATCAGATATACATAAAAGGCCATACTACAGATTTTAAAGAAAAGGTAAATTCTATGCAGATGGACCGTGTTTCTATACAGATAGGCGCTAAGGGGCAGGAGATAGGGCTCCTGGTGAAGAAGCGGGTAAGAATAGGGGATAGCGTATACAAGGTATAAACCTATGAACAGGACATACAAGAAGGTCCTGCTTGGCCTTGGCTTGGATGCCAAAGACGGACACGTGCGGATCACTAAAGGCAAGAATTTCCGTCTCTTCGGAGGTTCACAGGAGACGCACGAGACCATGCAGGAGAAGGCGATAAAATTCAACGAGCAGCTCAATAAGCGCCGCAAATCGCTGGATGATATAAACGAAGAAGAGTTCCGCGAAATATCGAAGAAAATAGGTCTTAAATTGCCCGGTGAAAAGTAGCCGGGGGAAGGGTGAAGAATGGCAAAAATATCTATCGATGATTCGCTGTGTACCGGGTGCGGGCTTTGCGCCTCGAACTGCCCGGATGTTTTTGAGGTTGGCGACGATAACCTGGCGCACGTTGTGGCTGATGCGTGCTCAAGCTGTGATATCAAAGAAGTGGCCGACCAGTGTCCTGTGAACGCTATCGCCGTAAAGTGACCCGGACCTAAAATGATGGTTAAGGTTATAGGTATATGCGGAAGCCCTCGCAAGGGCGGGAATAGTGATATCCTTTTGGACGCAGCGCTTGAAGGCGCGCGGACACAAGGTGCCGTTACGGAGAAGATCGTATTAAATGACCTTAACTTTAAACCGTGCCAGGCATGCGGCGGTTGCGATGAAACCGGTGTTTGTGCCATCGTAGACGATATGCGATCGGTCTATAATATGATCGAAGGCGCCGATGCCGTCATAGTAGCGTCTCCCGTTTATTTTAACAGCGTGAGCGCTCAAATGAAGATGATGATAGACAGGTGTCAGTGTCTGTGGGTCCGTAAATATATCCTTAAAAAACCGTCTGCCAAAGAAAAGAGCGGCATTTTCCTGTGCGTATCCGGCGCCGATAAAATCCAATTTTTTAATTGCTGCAAGAAGGTAATAATGTCGTTCTTCGCGACGCTCGATATAGCGTATTTCGGGGAAATATGCTGCAGGGGGCTTGAAGCAAAGGCAGCTATAAAGAATGAGAAGACCGCGCTTGGTAAGGCTTTCAAGCTTGGCGCCAAACTGGCTAAAAACGGAAATTCCGCATAGATGGAAAACTTGTATAAAAAGGTAGCTATAGAGGCCGCCATAACGAGCGGCCGTTTCATTAAAAGGTCCGTAGGCAGAACCATCAGGATATCTTATAAAGGAAAGGACAATATAGTCACTGATATCGATAAAAAAGCGGAATCTATAATAATTAATAAGATCCTTTCCGCTTTTCCCGATCACGCTGTACTCTCGGAAGAAAGCCGCCCCATACGCAGTCTTTCGCCATATAAGTGGATAGTAGATCCTCTCGACGGTACGACAAATTTTGCTCATTCTTTTCCGTTCTTTTGTGTTTCCATAGCCCTGGAAATGTCCGGTAACGTAGTGCTAGGAGTCGTGTATGACCCTGTAAGGGACGAGTTATTTTACGCGGAACATGGAAAGGGAGCCTGCCTGAACAACAAGAGAATATTGGTGTCGAAGACGCAAAAACTCCGCGAGGGCTTTCTTGCTACCGGATTCGCATACGGCAGGGAGAAAAAGGACAGGAATGTTGCCAATTTCCGGAGATTCCTGATGAAGGCGCTGGCTATCAGGCGCGCCGGATCTGCCGCCCTTGACCTATGTTATGTAGCTTGTGGCAGGTTTGATGGATATTGGGAGTATGGCCTTCATCCTTGGGATAGCGCTGCCGGTATGATTATTGTTAGAGAAGCAAAAGGTTTGGTAACAAGGTTTGGCGGTGAAGATTACTATCCTTACGACAATGATATTTTGGCGTCAAATGCCGTTATACATAGAAGCATGCAAGCGATCCTCATTAATCATCGCGAATAATCGAATATCTTAACAATTTAATTCTATTAATATTGCGACGGAAAGAATTGTTTATTCTTTATAAACATAGGGTAAAAGTTAGTGTGTTAGTCCATAAAATATTTAGATATTTTCTATTGACAAAGGGCGCCATTTGGTATAGACTTGACATGTAAATGAAGTATAACTAAAGACAGGGGATATGAAATACAAAACCACTATAGAGATCATATCAGATGCTTCGGATAAGTGCGAAGCGGCCGATATAGCTGGCGAGTATCTTTCCGGGAACTTGGTTTCCGGCGTCGCTATGAAATGCCGCACATCAGCCGTATGCTCATATAAGAAGACCGTTGTTGCGATATTTGTGGTAGTGCTTGTCGTGTCCATCGGTATATTTTCCGCCTGGCAGCCAAGGATATCTCAGAGTATGACGCCACTTACATTATCCGGCATAAGCGCGGTTCAGCCGCCTCTCAAGACAGCGCAAGACAAAAAGAGCGAGGATTTTAAGAAGGAATGGCAAAAGAAGCAGAATAAAGCCGCCATAGACCTTATAAAATCCGTTCGTTAATATAAGAATTCATACGCTCGTACTTGCAAAAACATTTTTTAGACGCTTCATTTAAGGTTATCTTAAGTGAAGCGCCTTTTTTTTATTAAAATCGCAATGATTTATCAATACGATTATGGTATATTATTCATGGCTATTACTTAGGAGGAAGGTCCTTTCATGGGTGATATACTGAGGTTGCGGGAAAAGCTGTCAATAATCGGTTATATACCTCTTTTTGCCGGACTTACAGTAGAAGATAAAAAGACCGTTGCTGCGGCCAGCTCCATTATAGAGTATAAAAAAGACGATGTAATATATCGAGAAGGAGAACCGGCAGACGCGTTCTACTGCGTCATTACAGGAAGGCTCAAAGCCTGCATAACCAGGCATTCCACTACGGAGAACCTGGAGTATTTAAAGCGTGGAAAATATTTTGGTATCATATCCATACTTACAGGAGACCCGCATTCCGTAACTGTCCAGGCCGTTAATGACTCTATCATCCTAAGGATACCGAAGGCCGATTTTGACAGGATGCTCGGGCGAATTCCTGCTCTAGCCATTCACTTCGGCAAGACCCTTTCAAAAAGACTCAAGACGAAAGACACCCATGGCAGGAAGGTCTTTGAGAGCAATATAATATCGGTATTTAATATATCCGCGGGCGCCAGCGCAGACGATTATATCCTTAACCTTGGCATCGGCCTGAAGAGCCAGACAGGCAAGAATATTATTTTTTTATACCTGAATAAAACCGGCGATAATACGTTTTATGCCTCCGGCGTTTCATTCTCTTCAAAATTGATCCGCCTCGATTCCCCGTTCTTCAACGAAGACATTGTCACTGAAAGCATATCCAGGCATGCCTGCGGTATAGACTTTATCAATGTAGCCCATAATCCAAAAGAACCCCTCAACCTGGTATCCCTTCTCAGTTATCTGACGAACTACTACCATTACCTTCTTGTCGGCCTTCCCAACGATATGGATGCGGCGATCTTTGAGTGCCTGCGGCAATCCGACAGCATTCATCTTATAACTGTCCCTGACCAGTCCGGCCTGAAGGCCGCGGCAAAACTTGCAAACGAATTGGAGGCTTCGTCGGCAGGAATGGGGATCAAGATGAAGATAATAACTGATGAGTCCGCCATGGTCGAGCTTATCCCGTTCGAGGAAAGAGTAGAAACCCTTAAGCATGATATCTTCGCAACGCTCCCTGAGATCAAAGGATTAGAAGGCAGCATAGTCGCCGCAGAACCTGTGTTGACCAGATGCCCGGATTGCGAATATTCTAAGATGATAAGGAGGATATCAAGACAGGTGGGGGATTGCCTGATAGGCCTTGCCCTGGGAAGCGGAGCGGCTTTAGGATTGGCCCACATCGGTGTTCTAAAAGTCCTGGAAAGAGAGAAGATACCGATCGATATGCTCGCCGGCACCAGCATGGGCGCGTTGATCGGGGCGCTTTGGGCTGCCGGGAAAGATCCCTCGGAGATTGAGGAGATCGTAAAGCAATTTAAAAAAAAGATAACGACCTTAAGGCTGCTCGACCTTACATGGCCTTCCCATGGGCTGATAAAGGGGAGGGAAGTGAGGCGATTCCTGATATCCCAATTAGGCGATAAGACTTTCTATGACCTTAAACTGCCTTTCAGGATAGTGACATGCGATATAGAGACCAGGGAAGAAGTGGTTCTTGAGCAAGGGAACCTGGCCGAGGCGATCATGGCATCCGTTTCTATACCCGGGATATTCGAACCCGTAAAGATCGACGGCAGGCTTCTGGTCGACGGCGGCATAATCAATCCTCTGCCCACGAATGTGCTTACGAGGAGCGGTGTTGAGAAGATAATAGCCGTAAACTCCCTTCCGAGCCCTGAGGATATCCAAAAATCGAAGAAGAAGTTGACCAATATATTCGATATCATAGTGAACAGCGTCCAGGCCAGCGAGTATCTTCTGGCAGAGACGAGCTGCCAGGTTGCGGATATAGCAATGCATCCGATACTTCCCACGGCAGACTGGTATGAATTCTATGAAAGCGAAAAGATAATAATGAAAGGGGAGGAAGAGGCTATCAAATATCTTCCGCGCCTGAAAGAACTGGTAATTTCCACATAGACATATTACGACATGCTTATAAAAAAAGACCCGGATATAATAAAATCGTATTTTGAAGATAGCTCCAATATGAAGGGCGGCCACGCCCTCGAAGTGGTCTTCCCGAAGGATGTAGACGAATTATCCGCCTTCCTTAAGGATGCCAATTCCGGAAAACTTCCTGTCACAATATCGGGCGGCGGCACCGGCACTACAGGGTCAAGGGTGCCGTTCGGCGGGGCGGTCATATCCATGGAGAAGTTTAACAGGATCGCGGAGATATCGGCGGATAAAATGTCGGCCTCGGTCCAGACCGGCGTATCGGTAGAAGACCTTAAGAACGCGTGTGAAGAGAAGGGGTTGTTCTATACATCGCATCCCACCGAAAAATCGGCTACCGTAGGCGGGACAGTGGCGACCAATGCGTCCGGATCCAGGTCTTTTAAATATGGCCCCACGAGAAGATATGTCAGGCGGCTGAAGATGGTGTTGGCAGGCGGAGAGGTCCTGGAGATAAAAAGAGGTGAGAGATCCCTCTCGCGCGACAATTCGTTAGTGAAGCTTCCGTGCGGCCTTGATATAGCCGTTCCTATGCCTTCATATGTGATGCCTGATGTGAAGAACGCCGCGGGATACTTCGTCAAAGATGGGATGGACCTTATAGACTTGTTTATAGGCCAGGAGGGAACTCTCTCCGTTATTACTGACATAGAACTCGGATTGGTCCCGAAACCCGCGGACATTTTCAGCTGTTTTGTTTTCTTCGAGAAAGAAGAAGACGCCTGGGATTTTTCCAGAGAGGCCAGGAGACTATCAAGGGCTAAAGATTTGAGCGCCGGACCGGCATTAGACGCGCTGTCGATCGAGTATTTTGACCACAACTCCCTGGATTTGCTGAGGGCCAAAGGCCGGGATCTCCCCGGTGACGCTAATGCGGCGATATTCTTTGAGCAGGAGATCGGCGGCAAGTGGTCGGGTAAAGTCGAGGAGAATTGGACGAAGCTTATTTTGGAGCACAACTCGTCTCCGGACGAAACCTGGGTTGCCATGGATGACAATAAACAGGATGAATTTACAAAGCTCCGTCACGCAATACCCGAATGCGTTAATGAGATGATAAAGCGTAATGGTTTCCAGAAATTGAGCGCTGACATAGCCGTTCCCGATGATCGATTTTCCCGGATGATGGATTTCTACCTGAGCTCTTTAATGGCAACTAAACTGGAATACGTGATATTCGGGCACATAGGAGAGAGCCACGTCCATGTAAATATCCTGCCAAGGTCTGAGACTGAATTGAGGTACGGCACGGATATGTTGATGGGTTTTGCCAGGAAAGGCGTATCGTTAGGAGGTACGGTTTCCGCGGAACACGGCATCGGGAAGATCAAGCATAAGTATCTTGAGGTAATGTACGGTAAGCAGGGCATATTGGATATGGCAAGAATAAAAAAAGCATTTGATCCCGGTTGTATACTCGGGCTCGACAACATCTTTCCTAAAGAGATATTAAGGTAGATATGAAAGAGATAAAATTTAATATTCCTTACGGAAAAGGATCGTTGGACTTTTCTCTCCCGAGAAGCAGGCTTCTGGGAGTGCTTAAGAACAGAGGCAGCAGGCCCGGGGATATCCGGAGCCTTCTTTCGTCGGTGTTTCGGAAGATCCCGGGTGAAGATGAGATCGAAGGCCTGGCTATCGGCAAAAACGTGCTTATAGTCGTCCCTGACGCCACTAGAAGCGCCCATCTAAGGCAGATATTGCCGTACCTGATAAGTAAGATCGGCAAGGTTTCCAGGACAATAGATATAATCATAGCGACAGGCCTGCATAAGAAGCACACCCGTGGCCAGTTGAAAGAGCTTCTAGGCGGATCTATAGTCCGGAAATACAGGATCTTGCAGCATGACCAGAATGTCGGCTCCCTTGCCGATCTGGGCAGCACCGATGACGGCATTCCTGTGATATTGAACAGGAACCTGTTTAGCCACGATCTCGTTATTTCCATAGGCGTCATTGAGCCGCATCTGTATGCAGGTTATAGCGGCGGGATAAAGACCGTGTCTATCGGGCTTGCCGGTGAACGTACGGTAAACTACACGCACGGGGTGAAATTTCTCGATGATAAGATGACGAGGATCGGTTCGGTGAAAGGCAACCCCTTTCAGGATGCCTTGTGGAAAATATCCGGCGGTATAAATATAGGGTTTTCTGTGAATGTGGTAAACGATCCTGACGGGGAAGCGGTCGGTCTGTTCGCGGGCGACACGAAAAGAGTTTTCGCGAAAGGTGTAAAAGCGTCGCGGAGGATATTTGCTGTGGAGGCGGAGATCCAGGCCGATATTGTAATATGCGGCGTCGGTTTTCCTAAGGATATTAACCTGTATCAGGCTTCCCGCGCAATAAATTATGTGGTGAACACGGACAGGCCTGTAATAAAAAGGGGAGGGGTTATTATAATTGCCGCTGAATTAAAAGACGGCATAGGGAAGAGTCCCTCAGAGATCAGGTTCTATGATAAGCTGAGAGAGATGCTTTCACCTGAAGATTTCATAATAAATACGAAGTTGAAAGGGTGTGTTGTCGGTGAACATCGGGCATATATGGTTGCCAAACCTCTCATCGATTACAAGATCGCATTTGTAAATACCGGGAAACACGCGTTTGCTCACGGTCTCCCATTCCCGTTCTTTAAGCGCATTTCAGCCGCTTTAAAATACGCCGACAGTATTGCCGGCCAGAGATCGCTGATATATATAATACCAAGAGCTTTGTCTACTATAGCGTCGGTTAGACCCTAAAACAAGCTTGCTTTTTTGTCATTTGTGAGTATAATTGATTAAGAAACATAGGAGGAAATTATATGTTTAGCATAAAAAATATATTGTTTGCAGTTTTCGCGATATTTTTTGTTGTCATATTTTCGGCGACCCGCCTTTTCGCGCAGGATGACGATTCGACCAGGCAGATCTTGAAGCAGGGATTGCTTGGAGCCGGCACGGGCGCCATCGCGTCAGGCGCTTCCGGAGGCAACGCAGGGACGGGGGCCCTTATAGGAGCAGGAACTGGTGTTATAGGAGGCGCGCTGCTGGATGCCATTACGACTCCATCCAGTTCATCAAGAAGGACTGTCAGGAGGAGTTCGGCGCCTCCTCCCGATGATGAATACTATTATGAAGATGAACCGGAAGATGTGTATTACGAAGAGGCGCCGCAGCAATCCGGCACATCACAGGTGTTGAAGCAGGGGCTGTTGGGAGCCGGCACGGGAGCTATAGCCGCAGGCGCGTCCGGAGGTAAGGCAGGCCAGGGGGCTCTTATAGGGGCAGGCACTGGTATTATAGGAGGCGCGCTGCTGGATGCCATATCTCAGCCTTCTCAGCCAAAGAGGGTCTACAGGAGAGCTCCGAGGCAGACGCAGACAGCTCAACCCGTGCAGCCGTTGCAGACGCAGCAGTATCAATCCAATGTCCAGGTCAGTGAAGAATCCGCCGGCCTTGAGGGCGGAAAAAAGAAGATCGTTAAAAAGTATGACGCTTCGGGCAAACTTATCTCAGAAGAAGAGATATACTACTAAAGAAGAGGCTAAGCGATAGCCAAAATTGAGACTAAACCCCACATCCGGGCGATCGCTGATATTAATTCGGTGGAGCTATGTGGGGTTTTTCTTTTTGAACCGCAATTACGATGCGAAAACAAATCAATTTTAAAAATATACAGATAATCGCGCTGATAGCGGCGTCTCTTGTCTATTTGGGTATTAAATCTCTGCCGCCTTTATCGGCAAGCGCGTTTGCGAAGGATGAATACCGCCTTGTGTCTCAGGTAGTGGATGGGGATACACTCAAACTTTCCGGCGGCGACCGGGTGAGGTTAATAGGCGTTGATACTCCCGAAGTGCATTATAGTGCGAAGCTTTTGAGCGACGCCAAAAAAAGCTCAAGGAATATAAAATCCATTCAAGAATCGGGTAGAAAAGCTTCGAGCTTTACGAAAGGATTGTGCGGGGGGAAGAAGATCAGGCTTGAGTTTGATGTTGAAAAAGAGGATAGGTACGGCAGGCTTTTAGCATATGTATATCTGGAAGACGGGACTTTTGTCAATGCAAGGATTATCGAAGAAGGGTATGCGCAGGTCATGACCATACCGCCTAACGTGAAACACGCGGAATATTTTTTAAGGCTTCAAAAGGAGTCCAGGGAAAAGCGTAAGGGGTTGTGGACTGCGAACGATAATTTGTGAACGGGGGACAGTATGGAAGAGATAAAGATATATAAAAATATAGACTTTACGGCGCCTATCATGATATCCGGGTGGCCCGGAATGGGAAATGTTGCCCTGGGGGTTGTGGAGTACCTGCACAAGAAGCTGGGGGCCGTGAAATTCGCCGAGATAACGGTCGATCCCATGGCAATACTTGATTCTGTCGTGGTCGATAAAGGTATGGCGGCCTTCCCGCCGGTACCGCAGAATACGTTTTATTACATAAAAAATCCTGAGATGATAATCTTTGTAGGAGAAGCCCAATTGCCGGGACGTTCCGGCATAGGCCTTTTGAATAAGATGCTGGATTTCGCGGCGGGGCTCAAGGTTAAGACGATATTCACCGGCGCCGCATTTCCTATGCCTGTAAGCTACAAGGAATTGCCGCGCGTCTATGCAGCTGTGAATAGAAAACCGCTTGGCGACAGCGTCAGGAGGTGCGGTGTCAGCCTGATGGATGACGGCCACATATCAGGCATGAACGGTCTTTTGCTGGGATTTGCCAAGCAAAAGAATATCGATGCCGTGTGCCTTTTAGCCACAATGCCGCAATATGCGATAGGCCTTCCGAACCCTAAGGCCTCCGGAGCCGTTATCGACGTATTGCGTAAGATCCTGAGTTTTAAGATCAGCTTCCAGGAGCTGGGCGAGCAGATAAAGGATGTAGACGAAAAAATGGCGGCTATCGAAGAAAAAGTAGGTGATGTGCTGACGTTCGAAAAAGAGGAGCCCGAGCATTTGCCCTCGGAGAAGAAGATACCCGCTTATATAATGGAAAAGATCGAAAAACTTTTCCAGGAGACGAGGCTTGATAAAGCCAAGGCCGCTATGCTGAAAAACGAGCTGGACAGATGGGACCTCTACGCATTCTATGAAGACAGGTTCCTGGATCTATTTAAATAATGATTAAGAAAGTCCTGCCTGACTGTGCGGTCATCGATAAGACAATATTCGCTATCAAGAAAAAATAGGATCTAACAGTGGAAAAATTGTCTAGGAATATGATATGGATGGGCGCAGCCAACTGCGTCAGCAGTCTTTTCGGCGCCATAATGCTCATATATCTCGCCAGGACGTTAATGCCGGCGGCGCTGGGAAATCTTTCATATGCGATATCGATCATAGTCTTTTTAGCCAGTTTCTTAGACCTGGGGTTATCGACCTATGGTATTAGGGAGGTGGCTAAAGCGGGTGGATCCGATGTGTCGGAGTACGTGTCCAATATTGTGTCGTTAAGGTTTGTTATAGCTGTAATATTGACCGTAATAGTCGCCGCAGTTTCAATGATATCCCGCCAGCCGGGGATTCTCAAACTTCTTATGATAGAAACATGCCTGATGATGTTCATGGCCGCGTTTGCCACAGAGTGGGCTTTTCAGGGGCTGGAAAAGATGTATATGGTATTCGCCTCTTTTTTGGTGACCTCGTTACTGCAACTTACCCTGATGTTGGTTTTTGTGAGGCATCCTGAAGATGTGGTAAAAGTGCCGTTTTTTTATTTCCTCGGATCAATACCCGTAATAGCAACATTCTTGAAACTGTTGAAGTTCAGATTTAAGGTCAGGAAACCGGATACGGCCAAGCTGAAGTTATATCTTACCAGTTCGCTTGTTATATGGGCAATAGCCATGTTTGCCCAGGTCTATAATAATCTTGATATATTCCTGCTCGGGCTGTTCAGGAAAGCTGAGGAAGTAGGATATTTTACCGTTGCAAGGAGAGCGGTCGGAGGAGTGACCATACTGGCCGTTTTTTTAGCCAATGCTCTCTTGCCCAGGCTCTCCTGCACATTTAATATAGACGCGAAGCAATTCAAAGGCGCGACGATAAAATTTTTAGCTGTTACAACGGTCATAATAATCCTGATCCTGCTGCCCGTTTTATTTTTTGCCAAGGATCTCTTGAGGTTGACTGTTGGAGCGGAATACGTTCCGGCAGCTATACCGCTCAATATAATGATCGGGGCGCTTATCCTGGTTCTTTTTAACCTGCCGTTTTCAACGGGCCTTATAGCGGCATGCCTGGAAAAAGAGGTCCTTAAGCAGGTTATCGCCAGCGCATTTTTCAGCGTTGCGCTAAACCTTGTTTTAATCCCTAAATACGGTATGGTCGGGGCTGCGGTCTCGTTCTTTTGCGCAGAAGCTCTGGCGCTTATCTGGATATTGTATGTTTATAAGGTGAAGATAGCAGGAAGCGGATTGGCCTCCGGCAGATGACGCGTTAGCGTTATACGGTGAACGCCGATCATAGGGAGAGAGCCATAAGCTGTGGCCTCATTAAAAAAGGAGGGTAATGTGGTAGAGAGAAGCGAATTTAAAGGAAAGCCGGTTTTGATCATCAGAAGGGATGAGAACGATAAATATCCGTTTACTTTCGGGCTTAGTAAGGCGAGGCTTATTCTGGAAAATCTTGAAGAGATTAAGAGGTTCGTCGAAGAGAACGAAAAAGAAGCTTAAAAAACCGGCATAAAGGCCATTAAAGGCAGCCCTGTATGTGGGCGATCTATTCTTTATTATCGGCTTTCTTTGTAGCGTCTACAGATCCTATAGCAAAAAAGACGCTATCCGAAAAGAGCGATGAATACCTGGTCGGCTGGCTTGTCCTGCTCCTATCGACGCCTTTTTTGGCTGTGGTGTGTTTTTCGCATAGGGTAGCGCCAATAACCGCGGAGCTGGTCAAGACGCTGCTATCGGTCATACCTTTTGAGATCCTGTCGGTGATCCTCTATTATAAGGCTCTTAAAAAGACCGACATATCGTTGTCGGTGCCGTTTCTTGCCCTGACGCCCGTTTTTACTATATTGACAGCCTTCCTGATCCTGGGCGAACGCGTACAGTTCATGGGGGCCATCGGCATTGTGCTGATAGCAGCCGGCGTATATTCGCTTAATATCAAAGAGGCGAAATACGGATTTATCAGCCCGCTAAAGGCCATATTCGTCAATAAGGGATCTTTTTACATGGTCCTTGTGGCTCTGATGTACGGCTTAACGTCGACCATGTCTAAAAAAGCCATGCTGTTATCAAGCCCGGAATCCATCCCGTTCATCTACAATGTTTCTATCAGCCTGGCTATGGCGCCTATTGTCCTATACAGGATGAGTCGCGGCAGTTCTAAGCTGAACCTTAAACCGCAAACGCTGCTTTGCTTCCTGGGGCTTGGATTATTTATGGCTCTTTCCAGCATATTCTACTTTAAAGCAATTTCTATAGCAGGTGTGGCTTATGCTGTATCCATTAAAAGGCTGAGCCTGCTTATGAGCGTGGGATACGGCTGGATATTTTTCAGAGAAAGGGATGTGCATATCAGGCTTCTCAGCACATCATGCATGCTTATAGGCATAGTTTTGATAATAACCAGCGGATAGTCTATGAAGAGATCGGTGGCCAGGATATTGTTCTTTATAGGTTGGGTTTTGTCGCCGTTGACCTTCTGGAACGACGCCTTTATTAATATACCTATCTCATATTTGTGCGCCAATATTACTATAAGTTTCTTCAAGGCCGATCTCCTTCTTGTCGTGCTTGTCTTCTACTGGGTAAGTAACTTACTGGGACTTCTTATGATGTATATGGCCGGCAGGGGAGTGGTACATGATAAAAAAGAGCTCTTGCGGGAGATCGCTATATTCATTGCGACGGTCATTATCTATAGTATACTGATAGTCTTTCTTGCCAGGATAGGCGTTATCAAGCCTGTCAATATCATCAAATAATTCCGCGATCCCGAGTTATGAAGATGCTATAACAGTAATGAGTATATACCCATAAAATAACCTGTGGATAATCTTTGCAAAATAGGTATTTAAACATGAAGGGACGGCCAAGAAAGCTGCGGATCATCCAAAAAGAACCCCAGATCAGGCAGTTCAGCCCGCGAGGCCGTATAGGCCGGCCGGGGTATATGATCCTTAAGCATGAAGAGTTGGAAGCCATAAGACTCTCCGACCATTTAGATATGAGCCAGCATCAGGCAGCCCGGTTTATGGGTATAAGCCAGCAGACTTTCTCACGCGTCTTAAAGAGCGCCCGGAAATGCCTTGCCGAAGCCCTTATAAAAGGCCAAATCATAAAGGTAGACGGGGGAGACTTCAGGATGGAGAAACATGCCAAATAATAGGATTTTCTATCTGGTATTGATTCTGCTGGCACTGATAATGTCCGGCTGCGCAGCCATTCCAATCCCAAGTTCGGTTCCGATACCTAACAATATCCCGATCCTAAACTTATTCCTATAGGTAAACACTCAGCTTTAAATGACACCTAAAGACCAAGATGGGCCTAAAGCTAAACGTCCTATAATATATCTTATGTTAACTTGGCATATTGGGAACAAGCACTGTAATATGTTGTCATTGAATGAGTTGTGTTAATAGTCGAATTACCTGTTGATAACGATGATTTTTTATCGCAGGTATAATGTTGATCGGTTATATTCAGGTATTATGGGGTGAAATTTCGCGCCATTTGCCGGGTTGTGTAGAACCTATGCCATAAGGCCCAAACCTCGTTCTAATGAGCTGTAGGACCGGTTTTTTGAGGCATTCAAACATCCTCCTGATCTCTCTATTTTTGCCCTCTACGAGCGTTATTTCCAGTTGTGTTGATGTCTTGTCGCGGCTTATTATCACTACCTTCGAGGGTTTAGCCGTTTCTCCGTGACCAATTTCTATGCCATTGCCGAGCCTTGATATATCATCCTGTTCAATGACGCCTTTTACAGTCACTTTATAGGTCCTTGGAACCCGATATTTAGGGTCAGTAAGCCTATCGCCAAAACGGGTGTCGTTTGTGAATATCAGCAGGCCCTCCGAATCCTTGTCCAGCCTGCCTACCGGGAATACCCATTCTTTAACGTCTTTAAGGAATTCGTATACGGTAGGCCTTCCTAATTCGTCGTTTCTCGTGGTTACATATCCCACAGGTTTATATAATAAAATATATCTTTTTTTCCTTACGCAGACGGCTTCTCCATCGACCGAAATCAGGTCCCGCTCCATGATATTTTTGCCGGGATCCAGGACTATACGGCCGTTAACAGCTACCTTTCCCCCTTTGACTAATCCGAGCGCCTGCTTGCGTGAGCACACCCCCGACTTCGATAACGAACGTATTAAATTTCGCACGCGGGTTCTATTTTTCATAGCTCCATTATATACTTTTACAGCTTATCTTCATAATTAATTTTTTACTTATTTTCTTGACACGATTTCAGCAAAGTGCTAAAATTTGTCATGTTAAAGAAAAGGAAAGATGGCTACCGATACTCTTAATATACAAGAATTGCTATCTCACGCGTTAAACAGGAAAGCTTCTGACCTGCATCTTATATCAGGGCTTAGGCCTATGCTGCGGGTGGATGGTTTTTTAATTCCTTCAGAATATCCTGAACTGGATCGCATCCAGACGAAGAAACTTGTTTACAGCCTTCTGAGCGATAAACAGAAAGAGATATTTGAGATGCAGTTGGAATTGGACGCGGCCGTAGATATGGCCGGTATGGCCCGTTTCCGGTTAAATGTCCATGTCCAGAAAGGAAACGTAGAAGCCGCTTTCCGCGTCATACCTAATCATATAAGGACACTGGAAGAGTTGGGCCTCCCCCCTGTCGTAGCCGATCTTGCCAGGCGGCCTACGGGACTCGTCCTGGTCACGGGCCCAACTGGTATGGGCAAGACGACTACATTGTCGGCGATGGTCGACCTTATTAACAGAGAACGCCGATGCCTCATAGTAGGGATCGAAGATCCCGTGGAATATCTGCACACGCATAATAAGAGCGTTATTAAACAGAGAGAGGTCGGCAGCGATACACATTCTTTTGCCAGCGCGCTGAAGCATGCATTGAGGCAGGATCCTAATGTCATACTTGTCGGAGAGATGCGGGACCTGGAGACCATATCTATTGCGTTAAGGGCGGCAGAGACCGGCCATTTTATATTAAGCACTCTTCATACGCCGGATGTTCCCCAGACAATAGACAGGATAATCGATGTCTTCCCTCCGCATCAACAGGAGCAGGTCAGGACACAGTTGTCGAATTGCCTGCAGGGGATCGTCTGTCAACAGCTTCTTCCCCGGAAAGACGGTAGCGGCAGAGTGGTGGCATGCGAAGTTCTTACAGTCACCAGTGCGGCGAGAAACCTTATCAGAAACAGGAAGACAGAGCAGTTATTGACTGTCGTTCAGACGGGCGAAAAGAACGGCATGATAACTATGGATAGATACTTGAAAAACCTTTATGAAGCCGGCACTATCGATCTCGCGACCGCCTTAAGTAAGGTCAGGGATGTCGCTGAATTCGACAAGATGTGACCGGTTCGAGCCCGCTATTTTTTGTAGGGATATTTTTTCAAGACCTGTAATATCGCATCCGCCGATTTTGGCATCTTGGCCTTTCCCCGCAGTAATATCGAATCAGCCGAAAGGCTTTTCCCATACAACTCTTTATCCCCGTCCCAGTGTTCCGTGATAACGGCGCCTTCCAGCTTTACTCCGGCAAACAGTCCGCGGCTGCGCGAATAAGACAGTATGCCGCCTTTGAGCTGTATGTCAGTCGATGCCTCTGCGGCTCTGCCGACAGGACCGCCGGCTACCGAGGCGTCGGCGCCCAGCTTGAACTTACCCTGCAGGATGCCATCTACAGACCTTCTATTCATAATAAGAAGCACGAAGTCGGTGGCCTGTCCGCCTAATTGCCAGCCCAGGCTCCCCCCTGCTATGGTAAATATTGCCGGCGGGGACCAATCTTCGCCCTTTTCGCTGCGTACCATAATTATTCCCTGCCCGTATTTTCCGCCGATCCCGATGCCGGCTGATATGGTATTAGGG
>JBAZNZ010000025.1 GCA_041648975.1 Candidatus Omnitrophota bacterium
ATTTGTCGGCCATGCCGGAACGATCCGCAAATTCATGAAGGATAGGTTTGGAAAGGACATTGATACTGTTGCGCTTCCTGTCGATTTCGCCGCAGCCTTTAACTCTGCCGACAGACGCACTCAGATATTCTGGCTCACGAAGCGGTTTATCGACCGCGTCGAAGCGCTGGAGCGGTCAACCTCCGCGGTTGAACCAGGTGCAGCCCCGCAAGGGCCCCTGCGCAAGAGCGAATCCCCCGCCCGCATCGATGGAACTCCCGAGCGGTCGGGCGGGCCGGACATGGCGTCCTTCGACCCTGCTCAGGACGCCATCCCGAGCGGTAGCCGAGGGATGGCGAAGGAGAGGGATGAGAAGGAATTGCCATCCGTTAAAGAAGCGGATGAAACCAGCCATGATGCTATGGATGATTGGAACCGAGCTGAGTATTTCAAATCGGAATTAGTGCGTGTAGCATCTGTGTATCTTATAGACAATATACCGGAGGCAGTTAGAACCTCAGATTGGGATGACCTGATACATCCTATTCGTAATTCAATGCACGTGGTCGTTGAGGTGTTCTTTAATGCCAAGAGAAGGAAAAAAGCAGGAAAAGACTACTCGCCGCAACTCGATATTGAAATTAGGCATATATGGAAAACGGAGTATGCTCTGGATGAACTCTTTGCCATTACCGATATTGCTAAGATTAAATCATGGTCACGGGAGGTGATTGCCAATAAAAGGCTGGAAGGCACATATGCGTGGAGCCTGGCAAACTTCGTCATAGCAGGGCACTACGAAAATCCAAAATTTCAACAGGCGATACGGGATTTTCGCCGCGAGTTTGGCAGAATACGCAGTGAGCTCCTGCCTGTTTTAGAACGCCTGCGGAGAAGCGCGGATACGTCTGATAATGGGCCCATCTTATCCGTAAATGGGGCCAGCCTAAAAGGGGACACCCTATCTTCAGCCGCACCGCAAGGGCCGCAGGCAACCGTTGCCCGGTCGCAAGAGCCCAGGCGCAAGTCCGAATCCTCTGACATGGCGGAGGAGGATGAAGGCGGAAATGCGCGATCTGAGACTGGGGTGGCACCAAAAGGATCGTCCCCAGACTCACCCGGATCATGGACAGCGGAACAGGAAGAGATTGTGAGCTCGCGATTGCATGAAGATTTTTTCAACATCGCGGTTGAATTAATAAGGATAACATTGCCTGATGAGATGAAAGGTCGGGTTATGCCTGAGGATATTGGTAAGATATTGGGAGATGAAGATCATCCGTTAAACATGGAGGTGCGTTGGCCGTTTTGGAGTTTTTATCGTAATGGATCAAGGTTTGAAGAATTTGTAGATTATCTTAAGAAAAGCGGAGCTACCGCTAATGATATCGATAAGCTTGGCCAAAGATATAATGAATTGCTAGCAGCCTATCGACGAATTATTCAATGGGCATTAGAAGGCCGTCTAAAAGAATCATCTTCTGTTAAAGATGCTACGCTTACCCTAAACCTTTATAGAGGCGCATATAGACAGAAGCAATATGAAAGATCTTTTCAGCGGGAAGGTTGTGTCTATGCGACAGAATCCAAGACAATAGCATTAATGTTTACTCTAAAGGCTTTCGAGCTAGGAGATGCACCTATGGATACCGTATTATTATATGAAAACATTCCTATAAATGCGATTAATGGTTATTGGCGGCTTTATCCGGAAATGATAGGACGACCCAAAGACCAATGGGAGTATAATATAGATCTTTCTCTAAGAGAAGAAAGCGATGTGAAGGAGTGCCGCTTTGAAGAGCTTCCTGATAACTCCTGGGATTTTTCTTTATCGTCTACCACGCCGCCCGAACCAGTAACTTCGCCCGCAATTGCCGTAGGGCCGGCCGCCGGGCCGCGGCGCACGGGCGGCTCACCGCACATGGCGTCCTTCGACGAAGCTCAGGACGCCATCCCGAGCGATAGTCGAGGGATGGCGGCGGAAGATGATAATGCCGCACAGCAGGGAAGAGATTCGGGGTCGCCGCAAGGATCGTCCCCGGGTACTTACGTTTATCCTTCGTTAGATGTGATCGATTCATTCTTCCACCGTAATTACATAGATAAAGGCATATACTTTGAACAACATGATTTTGAACAGTCCAAAAAGATAGTGGATGAAATTTTAAAGCGCGGTATGCAGAAAATTATGGTTGTCGGTGACAGTTTACAGGTGCTGCCGATCTACCTGGCCTTGTTAGGGAGAGATGTCATTTATGTAGAAGAAAACAGCGGAGGAGCGACTTTAAGAGAAGGTATATATGGCGATGTTATTGATGATATAAGAAAAGAGGGATTTAACAATATTTATCTCTTGAAAGTAATAACCAGTGAGATAGGCTCTCTCGACCTTGAAGCACAAGGATTGGAAGCAGGGAGTTTCGACCTTGTTACATTGATAGATTTGGGATGCAATCCTGTTGGCGATCCTGCGCAATGGTTTACAAAGACAAAGGAATTACTCAAGTCGCAAGGATATATTGTTACCGATGAGACAGATTGGACTGTACACGAAGCGACGGAAAGCCTTGTATCGCAGAAACCGGCCCCTACTCCAGGATTAGCAATGACTGCTTTTTCAAAAGTCTTTCCAAGCGCAGAACGAGTTATGGCGGATCGGATAATTGGCACATATAGTTGGATGACTGGCGTGTCGAATAATGTGATGTATAAAATCTTCGGTGATGATAAAGGCAGGACTACCCCGGCGCCGGCTACCGGGCCGCGGCGCGTGAAGACCGATCCGAACATGGCGTCCTTCGACGAAGCTCAGGACGCCATCCCGAGCGATAGCCGAGGGATGGCGAAGGAAGAGCAGGGGGCAGGTCCAATCTCAGATTTGAAAGCGTCCCTGGATATAGATATCATATCATCGGCCCCGGATGCGGCAAAGGGGAAGGAAGGTGAAAGGCCGCCCCAACCCGTAATATCCCGGGAGGTTTTATATTCTACAGTACGCGAATTCTTAAAATATATGAACACGGCCCTTTCGGAGATCAGAGGGCTTTTGGACGACCTCAGCAAGGAACAGAGCAATCAGCAAGCACGAATAGCCATCATCAATAAGTTGCGAAATATGAATACAATTATTGTAACAAGTATATTTCAAAAATTTCATAATACGAAATACAAATGGCTTGGCTATGCGGCAGGAAATAAAATTGCTGTGATGATCAATCGTCTGGGACTACCAGCAATGGATGTAAAACGTTTACAGGCAACTTTTGAAAGACTGGGTGGCTTTGTAAACGCGCTTTCGCTAATAGTAGATTCCGGTAAGCTTGAAGAGCTCGAGAGATACAAAAGAACAGAATATATGCTTGATGTTTCGGAATTGCGAAGCGACGTTATATCCATGCCCCAAGGGCCTGATCGCAAGACCGAATCCCCGGACATGGCGTCCTTCGACCCTGCTCAGGACGCCATCCCGAGCGATAGCCGAGGGATGGCGAAGGCGAAGGATGAGGATGGTATGGCGTCGCATGAACTGTCCCCAAATTCAGGTTCATTATATAATGTAAGTCTTAAAAAGTTAACTGATGATGTGTGGTATGTCGTAGGTCCAAAAGGTGACTATTATTACCGTACTGAAATTGTACCCTCACAAGGTAGTGCCGTTATTATTGAGCTATGTTTGTATCAAGAGTCGGTAGGCGGATATAGCTTTTCTTTAACAGAAAATAAACTAGGCATGATAAATGTGTTCACCGATTTTCGTGGAACAGGCGCGGCAGACGTGCTGCTTGAAGATATTTGCCAAAGAGTATTTAAAGGCGACCGTAATCATAAATTTAAAGCAGATATTACACGTCATGACTCGCCTCGCGCAGCTATAGGAGAATTCTACGGTAATATTGATGAATACAGAAAGGCTGTGGGAATGCTGAGCGAAGTGACATTATCATTGTCATCAATTTCCGCAACGGCCGCGTCGCAAGAGCCCAGGCGCAAGGGCCAGTCCCCGAACATGGCGTCCTTCGACGAAGCTCAGGACGCCATCCCGAGCGATAGCCGAGGGATGGCGGCGGAGGATGAAGGCGCCGGGGTGTCCCCATCCGGGATGGCCCCCTCTGCGGCCCCCTCTGCAGATAGAGAGCCGAAAGAATGGCAAGAGCTTAGCCTGCGGGAACGAGCAAGAAGACGCATCGCTAATTTATATATGGAGATTTATAAGAAATTGGGTTGGGTGAATATAGATGAAGAAGATAAGACAATTCATATGCACGAATCCACGGAAGTCAGATATGGTAAATTCGAGCGGACATTCCCTGAAGCAGTCGATGAATTGGTGCAATTCGCCGGGATTAGGGACGGCACCAGAGTTTGTGATTTCGGATCAGGAGATGGCTGGACGGATTACAGGATTGCGACATACGGCGCAGTTGTTGACGGGATAGAAGAAGACGACTTCCTGTTTCAGTTGTCAAGCAGGATAAGAAAAAGGCTTATGGCCGCGGTGAATAGTCGCTTCGATGGAGTATTGTCGGCCGAAACAGCCGGAGAAATGACAAGAGTAATAAATTCAGTAAATTTTGAAAAAACGGATGGTTTTAGTGGTGATATCAAATATTCGGATTACGATGTCGTATATCTATATTATCCGGAGCCGCTGAATGGAGAAGAATTTAACAGAAGGCTAAATTCCGTCATGAGTGATCCGGGTAATGGACTGGGAGAAGACGCTGTCTTTATTGTGTTGCGTCAAGCCGGATATAATCCTATTCCTTTAAACGGGTTAGAACTGGTTGATTTCCGTGAGGTAGCAATAAAATCTGTTTTACATGTGGATAAAAGTGTACTGTATAAATATCGCAGAAAAGCTAAAAAAGAAGGTTCTGAAATTATACCCACAGGACTTACCGCAACGCCTGCCGAAGCTGGGGCCAGCCCAAAAGGGGACACCCTGTCTTCGGCCGCGCCGAAGAACCGAGCGGAAGCATTAGGCAAATTCAGAGTAGGGGCCACGGCCTTGCGCAATGCGCTCGGTGATACCGTAGCGCAGTCGGCCGAGATGAGCGTCTCTCCGAACAAGAATGTCCTCATTCTATACGCCGATAGCATATTACAGCAGGGCGGGGCGGTAGATGTCGAAGAGACTGTGCGAAAGGCAACGATGCTATCCGGCGCTACGCTTATTATTTACGGACGCCTGGGCGGGTATGCCGATATCCTCGAAGATATGATTAAGTCCGCGAATCCAACAGTTAAGATAGTGAAGATAGGGACGACAGCCGAGTTCGTCTCGAGGACAGGGATAGGGTACGATAAACTGGCGGACGAGGCCGGCGAGCTCGAATGTGTAGTAAATTTCGCTAAGAGGCAGGGGATAGTCAACGGCACCAATACATTCCTCGGGGTCATAAAAGGCAAGACGGATGATGCGTGGATAGACGGTATCAGGCAGTTCGCGGGCGAGAAGCGTATCCCGGTGGTCCTATACGCGGGCGAAGGTGTGTATCCGTTCTCGGCGGCCCTGAAAGCCGTCATCAATATCGCTAATGACGACTCTCCAAAAAAGAAGTGGTTCAACGAGCTTCCACCGATCGAACGGCGTTCTTCAGAGATAGATAACGCTTACGAAGACTACAGGAGGTCGCTCGAAGCGGCAGTGAGCGCGTAGAACCGATTCAACCTCCGAGGTTGAATATCAGTTAAATCGTGAATTCAACCTCGGAGGTTGAATTCACGATGACGCTGTACGCAATACGCCGTACGCAATACGGAAGTCAGTCATCACAAGTTAAAGCCCGAGTCAATTGGGATAGGGTGCCTTTTCCCCGAGTTAAGGTGCCCTATCCCAGCTCGGGCTTTTTGTTGAGCGAGATGATTTCTCATGGTCAATGGGCAACTTGCAGAGTGGAGTAAGAAAAAAATAGTTGCAAGAAAAATCGTATTTTTACCGTCTTATATATTGGGTAGACCGGTGCCAAATGGGCGTAAACTTAAGTTTATTAGACGTTGAAACGTTATTATGGAGGATAAATATGAAAGGTTTGAAACCGCAGGACTTGGTAGAGGATAAGATTTATATAATTCGCGGGCATAAGATTATACTAAGCACCCACCTGGCAGGGTTGTATCATGTGAAAGCTAAGGCGCTGATTCAGGCGGTAAAAAGAAATATTGACCGATTTCCCGGTGATTTCATGTTCCGGTTAACGTGGGATGAGACCGCGGCTTTAAGGTCACAGATTGTGACCTTAAAGAGCGATGAGGCCGCCACAGGTAAACATATCAAATATTTGCCATATGCTTTTACGGAACAGGGTGTCGCCATGCTCTCAAGTGTACTTAATAGTAAGCGGGCAATTCAGGTTAATATCGCAATAATGCGTGCATTTGTAAAATTAAGACAAGTTTTGTCTACCCATAAAGAATTTGCCTATAAGCTTAATGAGCTTGAACGGAAGGTTGAAAATCATGACCAGGAGATTCGTTCTATATTTGAGGCTATTCGTCAGTTAATGGCCGCTCCCCCGGAGAAACCGAAGCGGAGAATAGGATTCAGGCAGAATTAGTCCGCGCAGAATTTTACCTCGTACAGTTTCGTGTAGACAGATCCTTGAGGAGTAAGGGTGCTCTTGAATAGAACGACTGAGGAGACCGGCTGGTTTTTAGTTGTAAGTTTTAAGTTGTAAGTTGTAAATTTTTCTTTAAGCGCCTGCTTATTCTTCGGCGAACGGACGCGGCCGATGGTGAGATGAGCCGCGAAGGGGCGAGTCTCTTCCTGGAATCCGAGTCTTGATGACGCGGTATCTATTCTCTTTGCCAGGCCTGCCGATTCCGCGGCGCCTTTATCGAGTCCGACCCAGATGACGCGGGGGAATTCTATATTGGGAAACGCGCCGATTTCTTTAAGGCTTATCTCGAAAGGCCTTGTGCCTGCGGCGATTCCATCAAGCGCATTTTTCACTTCCTCACACTTCTCTTCGGATATCTCGCCCAGGAATTTCAACGTAAGGTGAATATTGTCCTTATCGACCCATTTGATGTCAGCTCCGGAATATTTGAGGTGGCTCTCGACCCGGGCAAGCGTTTCTTTAATTTCGTCAGACAATTCTATGGCTATAAATGTTCTCATATTTTTAAATACAACTTACGACTTATAACTTACAACTGCCGTCTAACCAAGTCTAATACAGCTTGAGACGCCTGGAACTTAATCTCTTTCCGCGAGCCGCTGAAACGGCATTCCTTGACTATGCTTTTTTTACCGGAAACAAGCGCTATGTAAACAAGCCCAACCGGTTTAGATCTCGTCCCGCCGCCGGGCCCTGCGAGCCCGGTTATGCCTATCCCTATATCGGTGCAGGCAAGGAACCTTGCGCCTTTAGCCATTTGAAAAGCGACTATCTTAGAGACTGCGCCGTATTTTTGTATGGCTGCAGGCGAGACGCCGAGCAGATTGACTTTTATGTCATTGGAATACGCCGCCAAACCCATTATGAAGTATTTTGAACTACCCGGAACATCGGTCAACCTGTCAGAGACAAGCCCGCCGGTGCAGGATTCGGCCACCGCTATCGTCATCCTTTTCCCGGTAAGCAGTCTCGCGACCGAACCTTCGATCGTTTCATCGTCGCAGCCGAATATCTGGTCTTTCAATCTCGCCCGGATCTTATTTTCTACACGAGCGATGCTCCTTGCCGCATGGACAGCGCTCTTATCCTTAGTCATTATCTTAAGTTCGACCTCGCCGAGTTTTGCGTATATCCCTACTGTAGTGGGAGGTTTCAACGCGAGAAGGTCTTTTACTTTACCGTTCACCTGTGATTCGGCGCCCCCAACTATTTTTATGGTCCGCGACCTTATGACCCATGGCGCGCCGGATATCTTCTTTACATAAGGAATGATATCGTCTTCGACGAGGCGGTTCAATTCCCTCGGCGGCCCGGGAAGGCATATTATAACTTTGCCTTTATAGTCCGCGATCAATGCGGGAGCGCTGCCGACCTTGTTCCTTATCCACTTTATACCTTCCGGAATGTACGCCTGCCTCATGCTTTCCTGCGGCACCTTTATGCGCCGTAATTTAAAATAGTCTTTCAGGTCCTTCAGGATCGTTTTATTAAGGATGAGCTTTTTATGCAGTAGGGAAGCTATTGTTTCTATGGTTACGTCGTCAACAGTAGGGCCGAGCCCGCCTGTTGTTATTATGATATCGGACCGGGAAGCGGCTTTATTGATCGATTCGGCTATGCGTTTAGGATTGTCTCCGACGACAGACTGGTGGTAGACGTCAATGCCTATTTCGGCGAGCTTTTGAGAGATAAATGCGGTGTTAGTGTTTACGATGTGCCCGAGGAGCAGTTCTGTGCCAATCGATATGATCTCGGCGTTCATGGGTCTTATTATATAAGGGCAAAGGACGAGGCGCAAGAAAAAAAGAAAATAATTGCAAGAATTTTGCCGATTTAACCGTCTTATATAGTGGGGATAGAAAGTTGTAAGTCGTAAGTTGTAAGTTATAAGGTGGAAAATAATGGCATATACGTTTAAGAATATAAAAGTGTGGCAGAGGGCGCATAGCTTGGTTTTGGAAATATATAAGGTTACGAAAACATTTCCAAAGAATGAGCAATATGGGCTATCGGCACAAGTAAGAAGGTCGGCTTCGTCGATTGCCACTAATATCGTTGAAGGATATAAAAGGCGTAGCCGTAAGGAGTTCAATCATTTTCTCAATATTGCAGATAGCTCCTTAGAAGAGACTAAGTATCATTTACTGCTATCATTAGAGTTATTTTATTTAAGCAGGCAAGATTATGAGAAATTATCGGTATTATCAGATGAAGTGGGACGAATGCTGGCCGGCTTTCAAAAAAGCTTAAAACTTACAACTTATAACTTATGACTTAAGTGAATATTCTTTACAAAAAGGAGGTGACGAATGTATAATATATCATTCTAATAAGTAAGATAATTATGTTATAAACCTAAAACAAAGAGAAGGAGCGCTTGTATGGTCAAGACCAAAGTTAAGGAAAAAGATTCGGTAAAGGAAGAGAAGAAAGAAGACATTAAGGATGCCACACAGGAACAGAAGGCGCAGGAGCAGAAGACAAAAGCTCTCGACCTTGCGCTGGAACATATCGAAAAACAGTTCGGGAAAGGCTCTATAATGAAGCTTGGGCAGGATTTCAAGCTCGACGTGCCGGCGATCTCGACAGGCTCGGTCACTATCGACGTCGCCCTTGGCGTTGGCGGAGTGCCGCGCGGCAGGGTCATCGAGATATTCGGGCCGGAATCGAGCGGAAAGACTACGCTTACTTTAAGCATAATCGCGAACGCCCAGAGGGCGGGAGGACAGGCCGCGTTTATAGACGCGGAGCACGCTTTCGACGCGGCTTATGCCAAAAAGCTCGGCGTTAACCTCGATAATCTCCTGATGTCGCAGCCTGATACCGGTGAGCAGGCGCTCGAGATAACGGAGACTCTCGTCCGGTCGAATGCCGTCGATGTCATAGTAGTGGACTCGGTCGCCGCGCTCACACCAAGGGCTGAGATTGAGGGCGATATGGGAGATTCTCATATGGGGCTCCAGGCGCGCCTCATGAGCCAGGCCTTAAGGAAACTGTCGGGCGTAATTGCCAAGTCCAAGACCTGCGTCATATTCATAAACCAGATACGCGAAAAGATCGGCGTCATGTTCGGGAACCCCGAAACTACGCCGGGCGGCAGGGCGCTCAAGTTCTACTCGTCTGTCAGGATAGACCTGCGCCGCATCGCATCGCTTAAGAAGGGCGAGGAGGTTGTGGGTAACCGCGTAAGGGCCTCGATCGTAAAGAATAAGGTGGCGCCGCCGTTCAGGAAAGCCGAATTCGACATAATGTACGATGAAGGCATATCGAAGTCCGGAAGCGTGCTCGATATGGCCGAGATCCTTGGCGTGACCCAGAAGAGCGGGTCATGGGTCCTATACGGCGAAGAGAAGCTGGGGCAGGGCAAGGAGAACGCCAGGGTATATCTTAAGGAAAATCCCAGGATGATGCAAAAGCTGGAGAAAGAGATACTGGAAAAGTCGATTAAGTAAGAGTTAAGGTAAGAAAGTTACGTAAAGTTAGAGAAGGTTAATTAAGGTTACGTAAGGTTGTTAGAGTCCTGGTAACCTTATGCAACATTCACTAACCTTACGTAACATTACGTAACTTTCATTGGTTGTAAGGGTTATTGTGGAATTCGATAAAATAAAAGCCCGGGCGAAGAACAACGCCTACATGCTGCTGCGGATGCGGCCGAGGAGCGAATCGGAGATACGAAGCCGCCTGAAGCTGAAGGGCTACGGGGAGGCCTTAATAGAGGGCATCGTCGGAGACCTGAAGCGGACAAGCGATATCAACGATGAGAAGTTCGCGCGTTTCTGGGTAGAGAGCCGTATGCATATGAATCCCGCAGGCAGCGTCGTATTGAAACACGAGTTGAAGCGGAAGGGCGTCAGTGACGCCATAATCAAAGCCGCTCTCGAGGAAAAGGAAAAGAATTACGACGAGTACGAGTTGGCGCTCAATATGGGGCGCGAGAGATTCGAGCGGTTGAAGAAGCTGGACAGGTCTAAGGCGATTAAACGCCTGTATGATTTCATGCTGCGCCGCGGATTCGCGTATGAGACGGTAAGAAGGGTAACAGAGGCTGTCATTGGCCAGGGACGCACAGAAGAATAACATGAAGACCGACGACATAAGGCAGACATTTCTGGAGTTTTTTAAGTTGAAAGGCCACGAGATCGTGGCCAGCGACTGCCTTGTGCCTAAAGACGATCCGACGCTCTTATTTACCGGGGCCGGTATGAACCAGTTCAAGGAGAAGTTCCTCGGCCGCAATGTGACATACAAACGCGCGACGACATCCCAGAAGTGCTTGAGGACCGGCGACCTCGAGAACGTAGGGAGGACGTCGGGCCACCATACCTTCTTCGAGATGTTAGGCAATTTTTCCTTCGGAGATTATTTCAAAAAAGAAGCGATCTCCTGGGCATGGGAATTTCTCACGGTATCGTTGAAGATAGAACCGGACAGGCTGTGGGCCTCTGTTTATAAAGATGATAAAGAGGCTTATGGTATATGGAAGGATACTATTAAAATCCCGGAGAAGAAGATAATAAAGTTCGGCGAGAAGGAGAATTTTTGGCCGTCTGAAGCGCCGACCAGAGGGCCCAACGGGCCGTGCGGCCCCTGCTCCGAAATATTTTACGATTATGGCGCTGATGTGGGGTGCGGCAAGGCCGGATGCACGCCGGCGTGCGATTGCGGGCGTTTCATAGAGGTCTGGAACCTCGTATTTACGCAATTCGACCGCCAGAGCGATGGGAGCCTGAAACCGCTTCCCGCGAAGAATATAGACACGGGTATGGGGCTTGAACGGCTCGCGTCCGTGATGCAGGGCGTGAGGACGAATTTTGAGATAGATATATTTCAGCCGGTTATTCAAGAAATACAGAGGCATATAAGAAGTAACCAGAAACCAGTAACCAGAAACCGGAAGATTAACGCAATTGCCGACCACATACGCGCGGTGGTCTTTACGATCGCCGACGGTGTCATGCCCTCGAACGAAGAGCGCGGTTACGTCGTGCGCAAGCTGATACGCCGTTCGATAGCGCAAGCTCAGGATTTGGGGATAAAAGGCCCGTTCTTTTATAAGCTGGTAGGTATGGTGACGGATGTTATGGGCCGTCCATATCCTGAGTTAAAAGCGAAGAGGGATGACATAGCGCAGGTGGTCAAAATTGAGGAAGAGAGTTTCCGGCTTGTTATCGAGACCCAGATACCGAGGGTGGAAGAGGCGTTCAAAAGTATGACAAAGGAGAAAGACGCCGGGACGATCGCACGGGCGGCCTTCAATTTTTACGATACTTACGGCATGCCTTATGAGATGCTCGAAGACATAGCCCAGCGCCATCGTCTGGAGATAGACAAGCCGCGTTTTGAGGAGCTCCTGGAAAAGCAGAGGGAGATGTCCCGCTCCAAGACGAAGATAAAGAGTGAGATATTCTCCGAGACATTCGCGAAAAAGATAGAGGCGCTAAGGTTAAAGACAGAGTTCCTCGGATACGACAAGACGCATGCCGATGCGACTGTCCTGGCGGTGCTCGAGAGCGGAGAGGCCAGCCTGCCGGACGGTAAGTTATCCGCAGGCTGGCAGGTCGTTTTGGACAGGACGCCGTTCTACGGCGAGTCTGGAGGCCAGGCGGGAGACCGGGGAACGATCGAGACGGCATCCGGGACCATGGAAGTGGAGGACGCTAAGAAAGTAGGCGATGCGATAGTCCATATCGGCAAGATGAAGAAAGGGCGCATATTAAAAGGCGAGGCCGCTAAAGCAGCGATAGACCAGTCGGCCAGGAACAGGACGATGGCGAACCACACGGCAACACACCTGATGCATGCGGCATTGAGGAAGGTCCTGGGAGACCATGTCCACCAGACGGGGTCGCTCGTCGATAAAGACCATTTGAGGTTCGATTTTACACACATGAAGAAGATGGAAACCAGGGAGATAGCGCGCGTTGAAGAGATAGTGAATGATTGCATTAAAAGATCTATCGCCGTATCGAAACAGGTTAAGGATGTAGACGCCGCGAAGAATGATGGCGCGATGGCGCTCTTCGGCGAGAAATACGACAAGGTGGTGCGTGTGATCACTGTCGGTGATATATCAAAGGAGCTTTGCGGAGGCACACACGTCGATAACACAAAAGATATAGGCATATTCAGGATAATAAGCGAAAGTTCGATAGCCTCGGGTGTCAGGCGCATAGAGGCGCTGACCGGCACTACGGCGGAAGAATGGATATCAGAACAGGGTAAGGCGGAGGAATTGAAAGAAAAGGCCAAAGCGCTTAAGGATAAAGAGAAAAAGGATACTCAAGAAAGGCTGAAGAAAGAGCTTGAGGGTATCGACGCTCTTATAGAAAAAGGGAAGGTCATTAACGGCGTGAGGTTTATAAGCGATATAGTCGAGGGCGCCAATATCGATATATTAAGAGGTTTAAGCGACCGGATAAAGTCTAAGGAAAAGAACGCCGTAATAGTCCTCGCGACGCGGGATGACGAGAAGGCATCCTTCATCACAGCGGTTACAACCGACCTGGCGTCGAAAGGCGCTTTGAGGGCCAATGACCTCGCTAAAAAATTGGCGGAACTATTGGGCGGATCGGGCGGCGGCAGGAATGATTTTGCCCAGGGCGGGGGCAAGGATCCCGCCAGACTGGATATAGCGTTAAGAGAGATGCTCGAGATCGTTAAAGAGAAATTATCAAAGTCGTAAGTTTTAAGTTGTAAGTTATAAGTAAAAAACTTACAACTTATGACTTAAAACTATCTTACAATAAGAGGTCAATATGAAACTCGTGCGAGTCGGCAGTAAACAATTCCAGAAGTTGTGCGACAGGAACTCAGGCCGTAATAAACGCATCTCGGAGAGCGTCAGGAAGATAGTCGAGGACGTTAAGATTAACGGCGATGAGGCGGTGATAAAATATACGCGCAAATTCGATAAGGTCAGGATCAGCCCGAGGGATCTCAGGATCTCCGAGCATGAGACGTCCGGCGCCTATCAGGACATAAAGCCGGAATTCGTTTCCGCGCTGAAGATAATATTGGACAATATAAATACGTTTTATAAGAAGCAGACCAGGAGATCGTGGAAGATAAAGGACGCGGACGGCGTCCTGTTGGGCGAGAAGGTCGATCCTCTCGAGAAGGTCGGCGTCTATGTCCCGAGCGGGACCGTGCCGCTCGTTTCCAGTGTATACATGACGGTCATTCCGGCGAAGATGGCGGGCGTGAAGAAGATAGTCCTTATGACGCCCCCCAACCTTTACGGATCGGTCGATCCTCATATACTGGTAGTGGCCAACCTCCTGAAGGTCGACGAGATATACAAGGTCGGCGGCGCTCAGGCCATAGCCGCGCTGGCGTTTGGGACGAGGACGATCCCGAAGGTCGATAAGATAGTGGGTCCCGGCAATGCCTATGTCACAGAGGCGAAACGCCAGGTATTCGGATATTGCGATATAGATATGCTGGCAGGGCCGACGGAGGTCGTTATCATTGCTAACCAGTTCTCGGATATAAAGTTCATCAGGGCGGACCTGGAAGCTCAATCCGAGCATTTTATGGGACTCTCCATACTTATAACGAATTCGAAGAAAGTGGCGGCTATATTCAAAAAAGAGGGCCTCGCGGGTTATGTGATACTGGTGAAGAATATGGACGAAGCCGCGGAGGTATCGAACATGCTCGCGCCGGAGCATCTCCAGATACTTACAAATAACCCGAAGAAGATATTGAAGAATAT
Source organism: Candidatus Omnitrophota bacterium (assembly GCA_041648975.1). Lineage (NCBI taxonomy): Bacteria > Pseudomonadati > Candidatus Omnitrophota > Candidatus Omnitrophota bacterium. The sequence goes on from JBAZNZ010000025.1 coordinate 14,320, forward strand.
AAAGAACGCGGGCGCTATATTCTTAGGGCCGTATACGCCTGTGGCGGTCGGCGATTACGTTGCGGGGCCCAGCCATGTCCTGCCTACGGGCGGGAGCGCCAGGTTCTTCTCAGGCCTAAGGCTGTCCGATTTTTACAAGAGCTCGCACATATTGTCCTACACAAGAAAGGCGCTCGAGAAGATACGGGAGCCGTTGGAAACAGTGGCTGGAATAGAGAGGCTGAATAAACATTTAGATTCGGTGAAGGTGAGGTTTGAGTGAGGCTGGGTTTAAGTTGTAAGTTGTAAGTCATAAGTTATAAGTAAAATCTTACAACTTATAACTTACAGCTAACAAAGGAGTGTTTATGAGTAAAAAAACAAGAAGCGCGATAATAAAACGGAAAACTACAGAGACTGACATAACCGGAAAGCTGACGATCGACGGCCAATGCAGAATAAACGTCGATACAGGAATAGGGTTCCTGGACCACATGCTGACGCTTTTCGCGTTCCATGGATTATTTGATCTGGCCTTAAAAGCTAAAGGCGACCTGAAAGTGGACATGCACCACACGAATGAAGACGTCGCCATATGCCTGGGCAAAGCTTTCAAAGAAGCTCTCGGGGACTGTAAGGGCATAAAGAGGTTCGGGACGAAAGAGATACCTATGGATACGGCAAGCGCGAAGGTCATGATAGATGTAGGGGGCCGCTACGCTTTCGTATTCAAGATGCCGCCCATAGTGCCTTCGGACCTCGTCTCCCGCGACTTGGAGTACTCTCTCGAGGACGGGAAAGATTTCTTCGACACGTTCGCCAAGAACGCGAATATAAACCTGCATGTCCAGGTCTATTCGGGCAGCGATAAGCACCATGTCCTTGAAGCGATATTCAAGGCGATGGGGATCGCCCTGGATGAAGCTACGCAGATAGATACGAGAAGAAAAGGCGTGCCGTCGACGAAGGGAACGATCGATTAACGGGCGGATTTACCTATGATTGCTGTAATTGATTACGGGATGGGAAATTTACGCAGCGTCCAGAAGGCGCTCGAAATCGTCGGGGCTAAGACAAAGGTCACGTCACGCCCCGCGGATATAAAGAAATGCGGCAAGATCGTCCTTCCCGGCGTCGGCGCTTTTGGGGACGCCATGAAGCAGTTGAGGCGCCTGGGGCTCGTCGGGCCGATAAAGGACGCGATCGCCAAAGGGAAGCCTTTTCTTGGACTGTGCCTTGGATTGCAGCTTTTGTTCGGGACGAGCAGTGAGGCGCCGGGCGTCAGGGGACTTTCCATATTGAAAGGCACGGTAAAGAAGTTTAAATTCCGGGACGACGCGCTTAAAGTCCCCCATATGGGATGGAATGAGATAAGGAAAAATTCGAGATTCGAGATTCGAGATTCGAAATTATTGGACGGCATTCCTGATGGATCATACATGTATTTCGTCCATTCATATTACGTCGCGCCGGAGGATGAGAGTATTATCCTTACGACGACCGGATACGGAAATGAATTTGTTTCCGGTATCAGTAAAGATAACATCTTCGGCCTCCAGTTCCATCCGGAAAAGAGCCAGAAGACGGGGCTTAGGATTTTGGAAAATTTTGTTAAGATGTAAGTTTTAAGTTGTAAGTTATAAGTAAAATCTTACAGCTTACGACTTATGACTTAAAACTATCATGCAATCAGAGGGTAGTTTTTATGCTAGTCATTCCTGCGATAGATATCAGAGGCGGCAAGGTCGTCCGGCTGGGCCAGGGCGAATTTAACAGGGAGACTATATACTCGGATTCTCCCGTCGATGTTGCGAAGAAGTGGGACTCCTTTGGCGTAGATATGATACATGTGGTCGATCTGGACGGCGCCAAAGAAGGCAGGTCCGTCAACATAAAGGTAGTTGCCGATATAGTGCGCAACGTGAGGGCGAGGATCGAATTGGGCGGCGGAGTAAGGGATGAGGAAGCCATTAGCGCCGCTATTAATGCGGGAGTTACGAAGATAGTTGTCGGGACGAAAGCGCTGGATGAGGATTTCCTGATAAAGGTCGCGCCCCGGTATGAAGGAACGCTTGTGGCAGGGATCGACGCGCGCTCCGGGATGGTGCATACAAATGGATGGGTCATTAAGACCGGTACCAAGGTCAGCGACCTGGTCAAGCGCATCGAGCGATCCGGCATTAGAAGGATAAATTATACCGATATCTCGAAAGACGGTATGCTTGAAGGACCGAATATTAAAGAATTGAAGGAGCTCATAAGGTCGACGCGGCTGGATGTTGTGGCCGCCGGGGGCGTCTCCACTATTGAAGACGTTAAGGCGTTGAAGGCCCTGGAGAAGGATGGCCTTAAAGGCATGATAATCGGTAAGGCATTGTATGAAGGAAAAATAGACCTGGCTGAGGCGGTCAAAATATGCTTACAAAAAGGATAATCCCCTGTCTCGACATAAAAGACGGACGGGTGGTAAAGGGAGTGAACTTCATCAATCTTCGCGACGCGGGCGACCCTGTGGAGAACGCGAAGTTCTACGATAGGGAGCTGGCTGACGAGCTCGTCTTCCTCGATATTACCGCAAGTTACGAGGAGAGGAGCACGACGATCGAGCTTGTCAAAAAGGTAGCGGATACGATATTCCTTCCGTTTACCGTCGGAGGCGGCATACGCACCCTGGACGATATAAGGAACGTCTTGCGGGCGGGTTGCGACAAGGTATCGATTAATACGGCGGCTGTCAAGGATCCGTCATTTGTAAAAAAATCGGCTTCGAAGTTCGGTAGTCAATGCATAGTAGTGGCTATAGATTCGAAGCGAAATGATTCTATTGAAAAATCACAAGTGTTTATAAACGGAGGAAGGACGCCGACCGGGATCGACACTATTAAATGGGCCAGGAAGATGGAAAAGCTCGGCGCCGGCGAGATACTCCTGACCAGCATGGATTTTGACGGCACGAAAGAAGGCTACGATATCGAATTAACGAAGCGTGTAAGCGAATCTGTCGGTATCCCTGTAATAGCTTCGGGCGGAGCCGGGAACCTGGGGCATCTTTATGATGCCCTGACGAAGGGCAAGGCGGACGCGGTATTGGCCGCGTCTATATTCCATTATCGCGAATATCAGGTGATCGAAGCGAAAGAATATCTGAAAAAGAGGAAAGTGGCGGTGAGATTATGACAAACATAGCGGATAAGATCAAATTCGACGAGAAAGGGCTGGTGCCTTCGATAATCCAGGACTACAAGTCTAGGGAGGTATTGACGCTCTGCTATATGAACCGCGAGGCGCTCGAGAAGACGCTCGAAGAGGGTAAGATATATGTATTCAGGCGCTCCAAGGGGAAGCTCATGATGAAGGGCGAAACGAGCGGATGCACGCAGACTGTGAGGTCGCTTTTCATCGATTGCGAAGGCAACTCGATACTTTTTATGGTCGACCAGGAGAGGGCCGCCTGTCATGAGGGTTATTTCACCTGTTATTTCAGGGAGATCGATAAGTCCGGCAGCGTGAAAATAGAAGGCAAGAGGATATTCGACCCTAAAGAGGTCTATAAAAAAACATAGGACGGCTATGTATTATCCGGCTAAAGATGAATTCATAAAACTCGCGAAGAAGGGCAACCTGATACCTGTCTACAGGGAGATCCTCGCGGATTTTGAAACGCCTCTTTCATGTTTTATGAAGATAGATAAAGGCGACTACTCGTTCCTGCTTGAGTCCGTCGAAGGGGGAGAGAACCTCGCGAGATATTCATTCCTGGGAAGCGCTCCTTCTCTGGTATTTTCAAGTAAAGGCGATACGGTCTGTGTCGCAGAAGGCAAGAAGACGAAACGTTTTGCCGCGAAGGATCCGATAGAGGAGTTGAAAAAGATAGTCGGCAGGTATAATTTTGTGAAGACAAAAGGGCTGCCGAGGTTCTCGGGAGGATTGGTCGGGTTCTTTGGATATGACATGGTGCGTTATATGGAGAAGCTTCCCGATAAGAACGCGGATGACCTCCGGATAGCGGATTCGTTGTTCATGCTTACAGACACCCTGCTCATATTCGACCACGTGGACCACCTGATAAAGGTCGTATCGAACGCCCATGTCCGGGGCGATCCCGCCGCCTCATACGACGAAGCGGTCTCGAAGATAGAAAAGATAGTGAAAGACCTTAAGGCGGTGTGCAAGAGCCCGGCTCCTGCGCCCTTAGCGACAAAAAAGACGAAACCCCTGAAGTTGAAGTCGAATTTCACCCGGAAGCAGTTCGAGGATGTGGTAAGAAAGGCCAAGGATTATATAAGGAAAGGCGACATAATACAGGTCGTGCCGTCGCAGAGGTTCGAGACCCCGATACATTCGGAGCCGTTCCAGATATACAGGGCGCTGCGATCAATAAATCCGTCGCCGTATATGTATTACCTGAAGATGAAAGAGTTCTGCCTTGTCGGTTCTTCTCCGGAGATAATGGTCAGGTGCGAGAACGGGACCGTGGAGTTAAGGCCGATAGCCGGGACGCGGCCTAGAGGCGCGTCCGACGAGGAAGACGCCAGATTGATGAAAGAGCTCCTGGCAGACCCGAAGGAGAAAGCGGAGCATATAATGCTCGTCGATCTCGGCAGGAACGACGTCGGCAGGGTATGCGATTACAGATCAGTCAAGGTATCGGATCTCATGACGGTAGAAAAGTATTCGCACGTGATGCACATAGTAAGCGATGTCAGCGGAAAGTTGAAGAAGGGCAAGGACGCATTTGATGTAGTCAGGGCTACATTCCCGGCTGGAACCGTTACCGGCGCGCCCAAGGTCAGGGCCATGGAGATCATCGACGAGCTTGAGAACGTCAAGCGCAAGACTTATGCCGGGTGTGTGGGGTACTTCAGTTTTTCCGGGAACCTCGATTCTTGCATTACGATAAGGACGATATTGATAAAGGATAAGACGGCTTATATCCAGGCTGGCGGAGGCGTCGTCGCCGATTCGCGGCCTGAACGGGAATATCAGGAGACGATAAATAAGGCGAAGGCGCTGGTGAAAGCTATAGAGATGGCGGAGATGGGATTAGACTGATGGGTAAATCCGAAATTCGAATATCGAAATACGAAACAATATCAAATGTCGAAACTTTAATTACTAAGAACAATTATCCGATAAAATATGACTTAGAAGAAAGGACTGAAAAGTTTGCGCGGGAAATAATACTTTTATGCAAACAAATACATCGGGATACTATAAACATTGAATTGGTTAGTCAACTTATACGATCGTCAGGTTCTGTAGGGGCAAATTACATCGAAGCTAACGAATCAGTAAGCAAAAAAGATTTCTCTCATCGAATAAAAATTTGCAGAAAAGAAGCAAAGGAGTCTAGATATTGGTTGAAGCTATTGATTTCTGCAAATATAGATTTTAAAGAGAAAATAGCCCCACACATACAGGAAGCGACCGAGTTGATGAATATATTTGGGGCTATCGTTAAAAAATGTTTATAGTTTGATTCATTTAAACATTATAATTTGTTTCGTATTTCGGATTTCGTGCTTCGAATTTAAAGTTATCAATAGGTGTTTGCTATGATTTTAGTTATAGACAATTACGACTCATTTACCTACAATCTCGTCCAGTATCTGGGCGAGCTGGGCGCGGAGCTTGCGGTATACCGGAATGACAAGATCACTATCGGCGCGATAAAGAAGATGCATCCGAAGAAGATCGTCATATCTCCCGGGCCGGGAATTCCTAAAAATGCCGGCATATCAGAACAGGTCATACTCGATTTTGGACGGACAGTTCCTATACTTGGCGTATGCCTCGGCCACCAGGCTATAGGCGAGGTCTTCGGCGGAAAGATAATCGGCGCCAGGGATCTCATGCACGGCAAGACATCGCTCGTCTATCACGACGGTAAGGGATTGTTCAAGGGGCTTAAGAACCCTTTTGAAGGAACGAGGTACCATTCTCTTATAGTCGAGAGGAAGAGTTTTCCGAAGTGCCTTAGGATCACGGCTGAAACGAAAGACAAGGAGATAATGGGGCTCCAGCATGTCAAGTATCCGATATACGGCGTCCAGTTCCATCCGGAATCGATATTGACGCTCGAGGGCATGAAGCTGTTAAAGAATTTTCTGATAATATAACAAATTTTGATATGATCTCGCGGGTTAAGGAGGGGTTTAATATGAGCGAGAAAGAGAAGAGACTTAGCTGGACGAAGCCCGGATTGAATAGGATATCTATGTTATCCGCGGGGGGGCGGGATACTGCAAGGCTTAACTGCGGTGACGGAAGCATGGACGCGGCAGATTGTATAAATGGAAGCTCAGCTTTAACCGACTGTAATATAGGTACGGCTGCCGGAGCATGCAGTGGGGGAAATTCACCTAATACCTGCTCCGATGGCGCAGGCGCATGGGGTTGCGGTCTTGGTGGCGGTGCTGCTTGAGCGGGATTGTTCTCGACTCGCGGCTTCGCCGCTTCCGCCGAAGGCGGATCCGCCGATCTGTGTGGCGTACGCTCGAACAATAATATATGAGGAAAAAGATGATACGCGAAGCGATAGAGAAGGCAGCAAGGCGCATAGACCTGTCGGAAAAAGAGATGCGCGAGGCGTTCGATGAGATAATGTCCGGTAAGGCCGCGCCCTCCCAGATAGGCGCTTTTGTAACTGCTTTACGCATGAAAGGCGAGACGGTGATCGAGATAACCGCGGCAGCCAGGGTAATGCGGGAAAAGTCTCTGCATATACATGCCGGCAAGGAGACCATAATCGATACCTGCGGCACCGGCGGGGGTTCCACGAATACGTTCAACATATCCACCACGGTCGCGTTCGTTGTAGCCGGCTGCGGCGTCAAGGTAGCCAAACACGGTAACAGGGCAGCGTCGAGCCAATGCGGAAGCGCCGATGTCCTCGAAGCGCTTGGCGTAAAACTTGATATAAGCCCGGACATGGTCCAGAGGTGCATCCTTGAGATAGGCATAGGTTTCATGTACGCTCCGCTGTTCCATGGCGCAATGAAGTTTGCGGCCCCCGTGAGAAAAGAGATCGGCATCAGGACGATATTCAATATCCTCGGTCCGCTATCCAATCCGGCGGACGCCTCAAGCCAGGTTCTTGGGGTCTATGACGCGAAGCTTACAGAAACGATGGCGGGCGTGCTGAAGAACCTCGGCTTAAAGAGGGCTTTTGTCGTCTACGGAATGGATACGCTTGACGAATTGACCATAACGGGCAGGACCAGGGTGACAGAATTGAATAAAGGGAAGATAAAGACATATTACCTTACCCCCGAAAAATTCGGTTTAAAACGCGCTTCCCTGGATGATATAGCGGGAGGGGACGCGAAAGAGAATGCCGGTTTAATATTGTCGGTGCTGAAGGGCGAGCGCGGACCGAAGCGGGATGTGGTATTGATGAACGCGGCTACAGCGCTTGTAGCGGCATTCAAGGCTAAAGACCTTAAGGCGGGCGTCAAGCTGGCTGCTGCGTCGCTCGATTCAGGATCGGCCTTGAAAAAGCTGATGAAGCTGATAGAGATTACAAATAGTTGAAGAGAGAGCTATGATACTGTCGCGTATAATAGAAGAAAAGAGGAAGGTAGTCGAAGAGGCGAAGCGCATTAAGCCTCTTGCGGAGCTCGTAAAAGAGACAAAGGGTATCTGTGTGAAGAGCACGTTCAAGAAGAACATATCGAGGCCTCACCACATAAACCTTATAGCCGAGATAAAGAAGGCGTCGCCGTCCAAAGGTATATTGCGGGGGGATTTCAATCCTTCCAGGATAGCCGTTACGTACCAGGCTAACGGCGCGGCCGCGATATCCGTCCTGACCGACGAGAGGTTCTTTGCCGGCTCGCTCGGCCATATACATAAGGTGAAAGAGAACATCTCTCTTCCTGTCTTGAGAAAAGATTTTATTATAGACGAGTACCAGATATACGAGTCTGTGGCCGCGGGCGCGGACGCCATATTACTCATAGCCGATATACTTGAGACGAATGAGATGGCGGGATTCTATAACCTGGCGCAAACGCTTGGCCTTGATATCCTTGTAGAAGCGCACAACGAGGAGGATATCGAGAAAGCCCTCTCGACAGGCGCGAATATTATCGGGATAAATAATAGGGACCTGCATTCTTTTAAAGTGGACCTCGGCGTTACGCAGAAGCTGATCCGGCTCATCCCGCAGAATAAGGTCAGGGTTTCCGAAAGCGGCATAAAGACATATGAAGACGTGATGTTCCTGAAGTCGCTGGGCGTGAACGCGGTCCTGATCGGTGAGGCGTTCATGGAGGCCGAGGATATCGCCGGTAAGATGCGGGAAATAATGAGGTATTAGCTAAAGAGTGTATGACTAAGATAAAAATATGCGGAATAACGAATAAGATCGACGCGCTTGCCGCTTCTGAGTTAGGGGCGGATATGCTCGGCTTCGTATTTTATAACGGTTCGAAGCGTTATGTCGAGCCGCGAACGGCAGAGGATATAATAAACGAGATCCCCCAGTCTGTCAGGAAAGTCGGCGTCTTTGTGGACGAGACGAAGGAGAATGTTCAACGAATAGCGCAAGACGCTTTGCTGGATATCCTGCAGTTCCACGGGGATGAGACTCCGGATTTTTGCGTATATTTCAAAGACAAATACAAGGTGATCAAGGCATTCAGGCTGAAAGATAAGGACGACCTGAAAAAGATAAACATGTATGATACGGATTATTACCTGCTGGACACGTATAAACGCGATTCTATCGGCGGATCCGGTGAGGTTTTTGACTGGAAGATCTTGAAGGATTTCGAGATATTGAAACCCGTTATACTCGCGGGCGGATTGACGCCGGCTAATGTCCGGCAAGCTATAAAAGAGGTCGCGCCGTTCGGCGTAGATGTCTCTACCGGGGTCGAGGCCTCGCCGGGAAAGAAAGATATCGGATTGATGAAAAAGTTCGTGGAGAACGTGAGGAGAGAAGATTGAAGCTACCTGACAATAGAGGTTATTACGACGGTTTCGGCGGCAAGTTCGTGCCTGAGACCCTGATGGCGGCGCTCGGTGAGCTCGACAGGGAATATAGCCGCGCAAGGAGCGACAAGCGCTTCAGGAGCGAGTTTGTCAATTACTTAAGGGAATATGCAGGCAGGCCTACCGTATTATATTTCGCTAAGAGACTTACGGAAAAAGCGGGGGGAGCTAAGATATATCTTAAGCGGGAAGATATGCTCCATACAGGCGCTCATAAGATTAATAACACTTTGGGGCAGGCGCTCCTTGCTGTAAGGATGGGCAAGCCGCGCATAATAGCCGAGACAGGCGCCGGACAACACGGTGTCGCTACGGCTACGGTTGCGGCCCTGTTCGGTCTTAAATGCGAGATATTCATGGGCGAGGAAGACATTAAACGTCAGGCGATAAACGTATTCAAGATGAGGATGCTGGGGGCGAAGGTCAATCCGGTCGCTTCCGGTTCCAGGACATTGAAAGACGCGATGAACGAGGCTATGAGGGACTGGGTGACGAATGTCCGCTCGACATATTATGTGATCGGTTCTGTGGCAGGACCGCACCCTTACCCGATGATGGTCAGGGATTTCCAGTCTATCATAGGAACTGAGGCGCGAAAGCAGATACTGGGTAAAGAGGGGCGCCTCCCGGACCATGTAGTAGCTTGTGTAGGCGGCGGCTCGAACGCCATGGGGATATTCTATTCGTTCATTAAAGACAAAGTGGCCTTGACAGGAGTAGAGGCGGCCGGATTTGGGCTGGGTACCGGTAAACATGCGGCGACGCTGTGTAAGGGCTCGGTCGGCGTCTTGCACGGTTCCAAGAGTTATTTATTACAGGATGCGGACGGGCAGATAAAGATAGCGCATTCGATATCGGCAGGGCTGGACTATCCGGGCGTCGGGCCTGAGCATTCGTATCTGAAGGCCTTCGGCCGCGCGAAATACGCGGCGGTCACCGATAAGCAGGCGCTCGAGGGTTTCAGGATGCTGACAGAGCTCGAGGGGATAATCCCGGCCCTCGAATCGTCGCACGCGCTCTATTACGCGACCCGGCTCGCGAAACGGCTTTCGAGGAACAAAGTCATAATCGTCTGCCTCTCCGGCCGGGGCGATAAGGATATAGACATAGTCAGAGGTGTGCTGTAAAATTTTTCGCTTGGCCCTTGCGCCGATGGCCGAACCGGCCAGTGGGCCTCGCCTAATTTTGATTTCAAGGGTATTTTGTTTTGCTTAAGTTATAATAGCTACTTTATTCTTATGGTAACTATGGCGCTAAAGTGCTTTGGGTAATAACGAGACGTTATCAAAATTTACGGCTCAACCCACATGGCCGGTTTGCCATCGTTGCCATAGAAGAGCGAAGAAATTTTGCAGGCGGAACAGGGCAAGATAGGGGCAGGTCTAATCGCAAATTTGTAAGTGTCCCTTAAGTCTTAACTTAGAATGAAGGTATGAGAAATGTCCAAATATAGTAATTACCACGTTCAAATTTTGCAGCACATTTTGCAAACGAAATGTAGCTCGTGGCATAATTTGTTCCATCGAGATAGCGAGCTTATTCGCAATATAGCTGGCGAAAATCGCGATATCAATATATTGCAGCAAATATCGGCGACTACACAACAGGCATTTCAAAAGTTGCTTTCTGAGGGGCTCGTATATGATACAAATGGAGACCGCTGGTATTCCCTTACGGAGGCAGGGAAAAAATTGCTCAAGTCAAACATGGAGTTATTACCAACAATTGATTTTGAAACAGTAAAAAATGATTATGAGTTGCATCCTGGAATAAAGTCAGTAGCTTTAGATTTATTTAAAAATGGTCATTATAAAGAAGCTATACAAGCCGCGTTGGTTGAAGTTATAAATAGAGTTAAAGTAGTAGCAAAAAATCCGCACGGCAGCAATGCGAGGGAATTAGATGGAGATGATTTAATGAACAGGGTATTTGGGTGCGATGGCGTAAATACTCCATTAGTTAAGCTAAATAATTTATCTGATACGTTGGACAGAGCGGAACAACGCGGGTTTATGTATCTTTTTAAGGGTGTTGTTGGAATAAGAGACAAAAAAGCACATTTAAACTTTGTTCAAAATGACTCATTCAAAACGCTAGAGTACCTGGCTTTAGCTAGCCTTTTAATGCGACTTTTGGACGACGAATTTCTAAAACATTATAATACACATTTGTATCAAAGTGAAAATATCTCAGTAAAAGATAACAAATAATTAAGGTTTAAATTGGTTATTACGATATCGGTAAATGTTGCTATGAAAATTTACGGGTGACACTCCTTCTAGCCTTTTGTCGATAAAGGGCGAAGTATGCCCGCCTGATCGCAGCAAACTAAGTCAGGCGGGCAGGGATGGGGTGTCCCGAATATAGAAGGGCGTAGTTCGGCGCACATAGATACGCGCTTATGTCGTAGGGGAGGTTTAAACCTCCCCTACGACTACAGATTGTAAACCCAATCCGATGGGGTTAATGACAGGCGGATTGGATGGGGTGCCCGAATGTTAAAGAGATGTAGTTCGGGATACATAGATACGCGCACAGAATATACCCGTGGTAGATTGTCCCGCCCGGAGTAATACTTGAGGCGGGATCCCGCCCCGAGCTAAACAGATGGCGGGATAAACCCATACGAGCCCTTTAGAACAAAAGGCGAAGGAGTGGCAGGACCCGTAAATTTTCTGTAGAAGCCAGTGCTCGAATAACGAGGCTTAGGTTGAACTAAAGACGGCCAATATTATGACACCATTAAACAATAAAGATCATCTATTCGGAAAAGTCGCAGTGTTTATTGATGCGGCAAATATCATACATTGTTATAAGGATACCGAATGGAAAATAGATTTCAAAAAGTTGAAGAAATATTTCGAATCTAAGTGTACCTTAATAGGCATATATTATTATAGCGCGTTCTTTGAAGAGTCTACAGGCCAGAAATCGTTCTTTGAGATGCTTAGCAGAAAAGGATTTATATTAAGAGTAAAGAAAATTAGGAAGATTATGAATGACGATGGCACGATAACGTTAAAGGGCAATTGTGATACCGATATGGTAGTAGACGCGATGTCCTGCATTGACAACTATGATACGGCAGTTATAATGAGTGGAGACAGCGATTTTGTTTCTTTGGTCAACCTTTTAAGGGGGAAAGGCAAAAAGGTTGTTATCGTTTCAACGCGATGGCATGTTGCTAAAGACTTGATTCAGGCAGCGAACCATTATTTCGATATCAATAAGTTTAAGCCAGCGTGGGAATTTGACAATAAGCCCTAAAATCACAAAACCCGCTTGCGCCTTACGGCTAACAAACGGGCCTCGGATGACTTGTCTGGTTATAAGTATAGTACAGGATAGCGTTTTTGTCAACCTGTAATAACTGAATTTTTTTTACTTAACATTTCAAAGGAGCGATATGAAAATAAAGCCGAATCTGCAGTTCTCGGTCCTGTGTGACGACGTGAGGCAGGAGAATAACGGTAAGTTCATACTCATCGGGCTGTTCGAGGCGATAAACGCGAGGAAATTTCCCGCGACGCATTACGCTCTCTTCGTCGTAAACAGGTGGTGCAAGGGTGAGGGCACGTTCACCCAGAAGATACGCATAGTGAACCCGAAGGACAAGTCGGTCGTTTTTCAGACCGATGAGCAGGTCTTCGAGCTTCCGGATATCGATAGGCATCATACGCTCGTATCGCGGTTCAACAATCTAGTATTCCCTAATCCCGGAAAGTACTGGGTCGAGGTGCTGTTAGACAATGAACTTATTTTGAACTATCCGATAATGTTAAAAGAGGCCAAATAGAAAAGTTAATTGTGTTGATTGCGTTTCTTGAGTTTATTGCGTTTAACGCAACAAACTCAATGAACTCAAAAAACACAATAAACTGAAAGTGAAAAGAGATGAATCGAATCGACGAGAAGTTTGGGGAGTTAAAAGCGGCTGGCATGAAGACGTTCATCGCCTATATCACTGCGGGCGATCCTGACCTTGGTACGACCGCGCGGCTCGTGCGTGCCCTGGAAGTGTCCGGAGTCGACATATTGGAGCTCGGCATACCGTTCTCGGATCCCGTCGCGGACGGGCCAACGATCCAGGCCGCGTCCCAGAGGGCTCTCCGGAAAAAAGCCTCCTTGCGTAAGATATTCGAAATGGCCGGGCGTTTAAGGAAAGATACCGCAATCCCAATGGTCTTCATGACGTATTACAATCCCGTCTTCAAATACGGGGTCAGCCGTTTCTTCAAAAGCTGCAAGCGGCACGGCATTGACGGCGTCATCATCCCGGACCTGCCTATCGAAGAAGGTAAGGAAGTGATAAGGCTCGGCAGGGCGAGCGGAGTTGCGACGATCTTCCTGATCGCTCCTACTTCCACGGCTGACAGGATAAACAAGATCGCCGATAGTTCGCGGGGATTCATATACTATGTATCGTTAACCGGCGTTACCGGCGCAAGAAGGACCCTCCCGGCGGAGACCATTTCCAGGATCAGGTCAATCAAGTCCGTTACAAGAAAACCTGTGGCTGCAGGTTTTGGTATATCGAACGCAAAACAGGCCGGAGCGATAGCGCGTGTCGCTGACGGCGTTATAGTGGGAAGCGCTATAGTCAGGATTATTGAGGCTAACAGGAATAATCCGAAAAGGATGCTTTCGGAGGTTTCGCGGTTTTCGAAAAAACTGGCGGAGGCCATACATGGGACCTGAAAAACGTGATAAGTCCGGTAACGGCAATGTCTATGCCGTGATACTCGTAGGCGGCAAAGGGGTGCGGCTAAGGCCTCTGTCCACAAGCGCCAGGCCGAAGGCGTTCCTATCTATCACCAGGGACCGCAAGACTATGTTCGCCCGTACCATCGATAGGGCCAGGTGCATAGTCCCGGCAGAACAGATAGTAGTGGTAGCGAATAAGGCGCATACCGGGCTCGTCTTAAAAGACCTGCCGAAAATAAGGTCTAAGAACCTTATTTTGGAGCCGATATCCAGGAACACGGCGCCCGCCATAGCATTGACCGCGTCTATCCTTGCCAGGAGGCGGCCGGACGCCATCATGTTCATACTGCCGACCGATCATTATATATTGGACGAGAAGAAATATCTCAAGGCCGTAAAGACGGGTATAAAATTTATTAAAAATAATATGGATAGCGTGATCATTCTGGGCGTCAAACCCGATTTTCCTTCGACAGGATACGGATATGTAAAGATCAAAGGGAAAAAGCCCGGCGATGGCGCATTAAAGGTCGAGAGATTCGTTGAGAAGCCGGATCTGCCAACGGCGCAAAAGTACCTGGAGAGCGGGCGCTATCTATGGAACACCGGCATCTTTATATTTTCAGCGGCCTGTATCCTGGAGGTGACGAGGAAGCTTGCGCCGAAGATCTACAATGCGGTAACGAAGATGCGCCATAAAGGCAACATGTATGACTCTCTTCCCAACATATCTATCGATTATGCGATAATGGAGAAGGTGGGGAACATGTACTGTGTTAAAGGCGACTATAGATGGCATGACATGGGAAGCTTCAAGACGCTGGAGTCGATATTGAAGCGGGAATCGCGCAAGTTCGTTTCGAGGGGCGGAAAGATAGTGAAGATAATATGAGAATACTTGGGGTGGACTTCGGGTCAAAGAGGATAGGCATCGCCGTAAGCGACGAACTTTTTATCACAGCCCAGGGCGTAAAGACATTGGTGCGCCGGAGCCTGGAGCAAGACCTGCGCGAGATCAAGGATTTTATTAAAGAACACGGCGTAATAGAGGTGGTTGTAGGCCTTCCTCTTAATATGAACGGAAGTCATAGCCAGAAGACCAAAGAGGCGATGGAGTTCATGGAGAGCCTTTCAAAAGCGGTGGATGTCCCTGTGAAGACCTGGGATGAACGCCTTTCGACCGTCCAGGCGGAGAGGACGCTTCTAGAGGCGGACTTAAGCCGCGCAAAAAGAAAAAGGGTC
>JBAZNZ010000026.1 GCA_041648975.1 Candidatus Omnitrophota bacterium
ATTCCCGTATCCTGGCGCTTCCTATCGATTCAAGGGCGCGTTTGGCGCTCTCTGTCAGGTGATACCACCCTTCATCGCCGACAGTCGCGGCCACAAAGTCACCGTCGGAAACAGAATTTATGAAGTCGGCCATTCGTTCCGCTTCGCCCTCGCCCAGGTGATTTACGTTGAAAAAACCTTTCTTCAATACGGTTCCGGTTTCATCGTCTATGACCACGACATCCCAACCGCAGCCTGTATATTGCTCATTATTCGCTTGATGCCAGAAATTCGTATTGAACGCGCTTTCGCCTTTATCGTTGACTATAATCCCGGCGTCCCAACCGTCAAAATACCCGGCAGAAAACGCGTACACCCGCGCCGGCAAAGCAGCGCCGCATATTTCATCTACGGTCACTTTCTGGACCTCTACATATTCGATCGCGCCTGTTTCCGTCCGGGTATAGCCGTATAGATAATATTCATTTGGGTTCTCCTGACTCTTAATCAATTCGCCTTCCGGATTATACCAGCGCGTTGCCAAGCCTGACTTCACCTCGATCGTCTCGAGGCGGCCATACTCATCCCTTATATACTTAGCGACTTCGCCCGTTTCATAGGTAACGGTGTCGACGAGGCCGTCTTTAAATGTAATGTCCTGGAGCGCTTCAGGATTTTCGGAGTCGTTAATATTTATTATGGTGCCATCCTTTAACTGGATGGAGTCGATATTGCCTTCTTTGTGGTACACAATGATCCCGTTATCGCCGGCTGCCTGATACAGGTCGACTTCGAGCACGTCGTTGCCTTCATCGTCTTCGCCGTAGTTATACCTGTATCCAAGCCCTTCCGCGGTCTCTAAAAATATCAGCGTATTTGAATTGTCGTATGTCCTCCTGACGCCCTGTTCGTCTATCACTATCGTAAGACCGTCGGCGTATTCATATGTAAATGTCTCCACCACGGCGCCTTCAAACGTTACTCGCGACGACGATATCCTCTCCCCGTTGTATATGTAATCCGTAACGAGGCCCTCATCGGACGTGTTCGACGTTATCTTCCCGTCTTTATACAGGTATACATACTTCGTAGAATCATTTGTTATCTCCACAAACTCCGCGCCCTCGGCGTCTACCGGATACTCGTATGAATAAACTGCACCTGCTTTTGTAGCGCGGTAGATCCTGCCGTCCTTATATTCGAGGACAGCGTCGGGTTCCGTCAAACCCGGTTCCGGGAAGAGCAGGGCTTTTGTCACGGTAAACCCGTCGTATTCATACTCTATCTTGCAATCGATACCGTTTTCATCGGTCCAGGTCCAGCCTTCAGGCCCCGTGTCGCCGAATGTCAGAATTGAGCCTTCCGTCCTCTTAAGCTCGAGGAGTTTATCGTTTTTGTCATAAACGGCATATAGAGGAGTCGAGCCGTAGAATTCGCTTATAGGGACTTGAGCGGAAAAGCTTATCGAGCGTAAATAACTATCTGCGAAAGGCAGAGATATATCGGCATCGAAAAATGGCTTCATAATCTCGTCCGGAATGAGGTCGTCTTTCCAGTCGGTCGAAATATCGTATTCCTTTATCGCCATAGCCGCCATGTGGGCAATATATATAGATCCACTTCTGGCCGCATCGTCATCGCAGGGGATTGTATACCGCACTATTTTTGGATTGTCGGTATTGCCGCCCAGATACAATGTCATGTCTTCCCATTCGGACGATACATCCGACAGAGAAAACGAATAGTCCCTTAGAGAGGTATAGTGGTTGTAAAAGTCTATCGTAATGGGTGCGCTGCCGGTTGTAGCCGCGTCTTTACGGATCGCCAGGTATACGAGCGAGTCGGGATATTCTGTATTCAGATAAAAGGAATATTCATAGGCATACATGTATGTCGTTTCCGGCAAGACATTGTAGTTTATAGCGATTCGCACATCGCTGTCTCCAGGCATGGGAATAAGCGGGCCGTAATGCTTGACTTCGATATTCCCGAAATCGGAACGCAGATAAGTTGAATAAATATCCCCGAAATGGTCGCAAGGAAGCCTATCTGCAATAATCTGCCATGTAGGGTCTGTGATGGATGCGAGATAAACACCAATGTCTTCCGTCACGAACTCGCCGGATCTATTGTGAGTAACATTCGCCGACAATAACCGGCCGGATACGTCCCTATTATAGGCATATGTTTCGATGACGCCTTTCTGTTCGATCCGAGTAATATAACGGTTATCAGCATCAAAGGTTACGTCCGCGCCGTTTGGCATTGTGACATACTCTAATTCTCCGTCTTTAAGATGATAGGTCCAGTCATCGGCCAGATGGACCGCGCCGCCTATCACTTCGTATCCGGCTCCGAAGGTGGCATCGGTTATACTAATATTCTGATACGGCATATCTATAGAGGTAAGCATTCCGTCCGTATAGCCTGCCGTGTAATCGGCCGTTTCCGCCTGTTGAAGGATTCCGTTTTCATCATAACAGTAGGTCATTCCCATCATCTCTACTATCGTCCCGGTAATGTTCAAATCGTCGTCTAATGTATAAGAATACGCCAGGATCGATCCATCCGGCTTCACCACCGTGTGTATGAGACCGTCCTTGTAATATATCTCCGCCTGGTCCGGTAAGGTCGCCTTTTCGAGAACGCCGTATTTTATAGTGCCGATGGCTCCGCCTTCGAGCAGACATTCTGCGGAAAGTATGTTTCCAGTATCATCAAAAACAGGATCAATCAGCTCGAGGCCATTGGTAAGGGTAGCGCCGGTAATTACGCCGCCGGTGAGTTTTATAACGGTGCCGTCGGATAATATATATTGGATCAATTCTTTTCTTATATTGTCGTCCGGATCCTCTCCGTAAATATATTTATAGACCTTGCCGTCCGGTTCCTCGACGGTATCGATGCGCTCGCTTGCATATCTTATTATGTTCCCTTCCGTGGTTATTTTAGAATCTATTACGTCGTTCTTATACAAAATCTTGCTTCCGTCATCCTGGTAGACAGCGTATTCGATCAGCTTCTTTTCCGCAGTAGCTGTATCGTAGCCGAAGTCTTTTATCGTAACCTTTTTGCCTGTTTCCGGAATTGTTTTATAGACTTCCGCCACTTCGCCGTCTTTGTAAATAACCTTCGTATTCTCATCGAGCTCAAGGCTTTTCAGCATTCCGCTCGCGTCATATATGCGCTGTATCCGGTCGCGGCAGACTGATATTTGATCGATATTCCCAAGTCCGTTATTCCGGATCAGATAACTCGAATCTCCCAACCCGGCCGTCGGAAGGCCGTCGTTTGCGGCTGTTATCAAATTACCATCCGGATCGAGGACCCGTCGTATCTCTCTCTCCTCGTCGTAAATTACCGCGGTAAAGCGAAGCTTTGCCTTGAAAGCAGCCAAATCTATATCAGCTAAATCTTCCCAACAATCGTTCTCGGCTATATTGGAAGGAAATTTCTCAAAAACAGACCTTAGGGCGTTGAGGTTCATTTGCGCGGTTTGCTTTTCGTTTGACAGATTCGTCACTACGCCGGACGCTGCCTGCAACTCGGAATACGCCTTGTCCCTGGCATCCCGCGCTTCTATTTCGGCGTTCGTCCTTTTCTTGACCAAACTTTTATTAAACAGCCTCTCCCAGAAGGTTAATCTTTTCAGCTTGTTATAAGCGTCCTGCCATATAAAGTACTTTTGATAGTAGTCGCTCTGGGCCTGATTTAAGTCCCCGTACGCGGCATACAGGGCCAGCGTAAGTTCGTCAAATGTATCTTCGGCTTCATCTATGTCGGTCCCGGTGACTATCAGGCCACCTTCCTCAACGCTCACCAGATTGCCTGCCGCGTCATACCGGGCCGTCCGGCCGTCCGGATCCTCAATAAGTATTTCAATAACACTTTCGTCCTCTCCGTAAGTGATCTTCGCGCCGGAGGGCGTAATTATCGATAGAGAGGTAACGGTAGAACCAAAGTCGAGGCGATACCCGTCTCTATCGATAAACGTTTTAAGCCGGCTGTATATGCCGTCCGTTTCCTGCGCTATATCAAAATAGTAATCTCCGGACTCATCCCCGATCACCTCCAGGATGACGCCGTCATCGTAACGGATGACCTTGCCGGAATTGAATTCGACGCGCTTCAGGCGGCCGGCGGCAGTATAATAGGATGTCTTGTCGGAGTCGTATAGGACCGTAACGGCCTCACCATCAGCGTCCTTTACGTTATACTCATAAGTAGTGACACTGCCGTCCGGGTAAACAACCGATTCGACTAGATCGCTTGCGGCTTCAGTATTGTAATAGAAGATCGTCCCATCCGGTTTTGTAACGGACAGGGTCCTGCCTTGCGGAAGCATTACAGCCCCGCTAAAAAGCTCATCGAATGACTTCAGCGGAAGGATGTTTTCCGACAGGTCGGCTATCGTGCCGTCCGGATTTCTTGTCTCCCTCACCCTTCTATCGCCGCCGTATATTATCGTATCGAAATAAGGCAGGTCCGTATAGTCGTAGTCGGCCCGCAGGTTGCCCATACCGTCGAACATCTCTCCGGGAGAGCCATACCAATAATAAAAATCATCCGCCCTGGACGTATCCATACAAGCATATGCCGTCTGGTCGTCCGCGGGACAGAGGGATTTGGGGCTTAATGAGTGCAGCTGATACCAGTTTGAAACGTCAAAGTTTATGTAAGTACAATACGGAGACCCAAAATCTATCACAACGTCATCCTTGCCGTTATTGTCCAGATTCGCCACTGTAATCGAAAGAGAATTTACGCTGTTGATCTGGAACCATGGATTGATGTCATCATTATTCCATGTATATATTCCGCATTGGACATAGTCAAATATGGCTTCGTCCTTGCCGTCGCCGTCGAAGTCCAGCACAGATATCTTGTCAGGGCTTGTGACATTTATCTGCCACCAGGGGGTGGCGTTATCCGGGTCCCACGTATAGACGCCGTATTGGGAATAGTCAAATATGGCTTCGTCCTTGCCGTCGCCGTCGATGTCGGCCGCAACCATCCTGTCACAGCTGGTCACGTTTATCTGGATCCACTGATCCTGCCGCTCCTGATCCCAGGTCCATACGCCGTATTGGGAGTAGTTAAAAATAGCCTCGTCCTTGCCGTCGCCGTCGATGTCGGCTGTAATAATCTGGTCGCAGCTTGTGGCATTAATCTGCGTCCACGGATCCTGGCGATCAGGATCCCAGGTATATACGCCGTATTGGTCGTAATCGAATATGACCTCGTCCTTGCCGTCGCCGTCAAGATCGACTGTAACGACCTGGCCGCAGCTTGTCTCGTTTATCCGCACCCACTGGTCCTGGTCCCAGGTCCATACGCCGTATTGGGAGTAATCGAATATGATCTCGTCCTTGCCGTCGCTGTTTAAGTCAATCGGCGTTATAGACTCGGGGCTCTCCGGATGGACCTGTGACCATTGATACGTTGAATCCGGCTTATAATCGCACATATGGATGCCATGGCCTTCTCCAAAGTCGGCAATGATCTCCTTACGGCCGTCACCGTCGAAGTCTCCGGCCGTTACAGACTGCGGGCTCAACTCGTGAAGCCTCTGCCAGTAAACATTATCGTACTTGACCCACAGGCCGTGCCCCTGTCCGAAATCTACAAGGATATCGTCGAAGCCGTTACCGTCGAAATCGGCGCACGTTATGCCATTGTCGGGGTTGCCTTCGAAGCCGTCCACGAACCTGTAAGTATCGGTGCCGCCTTCCGAAGACACCATTACCTCTATAATACTTCCATCATCCAGACGATACGTCCTGCCGAATACGTTAATGACCTCGCTTAACCTTACCGTATATTCAGCGTCGCCTTCAGGGGATACGCCTTCCTCAGATTCATATATATAGGTAAGGCCGTCTTCCGTCTCCACACGGGAGAGGATTCCGTCATCGTAATAAATTGTCTTGCCGGAATTGAATTTGACACGTTTCAGGCGGTTGTTGAGATTGTAATACAAAGTCCGCTTCGGGTCGTTCAGGATGGATATACTGCTTGGGGTAATCCCCGAATAGCCGTCTTTCGAGTACTCTTTAAGAATCCTGACAGGTTCCCCGTCGCTATCCGGAACGTTGTCTTCGCAGACAGCGAGCGCTCCGTCCGGATAGAATACATACCTGACCAGCCCTTCTTCGTCATAATACAGGATCGTCCCATCGGGCAGGGTCGCGCGGACCGTCTTCGATCTTCCTATCTCCTGGATCGTCCCGTCCCGATATTCAATAACCGCCTCCATCAATACGCCGTCTTCGACCGACAGGCCTCTTATTAACCGTATCACGGGGTCGGAGACAGTTTCTATGTAGTCGATCCTGCCGTCCTGTTTATAATGTATTATGTCCCCGCTTTGCGTCGTAACGCTCATCAGGGCTCCTCCCGCTTCACCATTTTCGGGAGATAACAGGTCTTCCAGGCATCCTTTTACGTTCGGAAAGTCAAAAATGGGATCCGGAATAGCTATTATCGATGACCCCATAGGCCCTTTTAGCTCGACCGGATCGTTGACCGGCTCTGATCCTGTCCCTGCACCATCGGAAGGAGCGGAGAGAATGGTATTGTTATAGTCTTCTATATCCTGGTTGAGGTTTACGAGGTCCTGGTGGAGAGCTTGCTGATTTTGCAAGTAGTCCGGCGCGAAGGTCTGGGCCTGCTCGGCGTCCAGGCGTTTGAGTGTGGCATCGGTCATCCGGCCGGCCAGATCGCCTGCCCATGAGATCTGCTGGAATAAAAAAATCCCGGCTACGAACGCCGAGATCGTCCTGAATAGCATCTTTAAGTTCCTTGGCAAAATCATGGTAAGCCTCCAAGTTTATTAAGCCATGGTGTTGGCTAAGTGCCGAGGTCTCCGACCGAGGCCAATTCAACTCTTCGCGCCAAGCACTTCAAAGTATACCATGCATTTCCTGATTTGTCAAGTTTATTTTCATCTTTTATCAAATAATTCAACACACACCTACGAGGTGTGACGGTCCAAGTAATCACACCGCGTAGGTGTAACCATGGAGTAAGACTGGAGGCTGCTCTAGTCTTCGGGAGGGACGGACATACCTGTCGCGGCTCCGATGCCGGAGGCGACCTCTTTTATTATCCCTATCTTCCTGTATATGGGGTGGATATGCTGCCTTATCAAGGGGAGTTTCCCGGCAAAATATATAGAAGCGCCTATGCAGGTCACGCCGCCTATTATGAGCGTCCAGGTGACGCCGATAGTACTGGCAAGGCTCCCCGCCAGGAGGCTCCCTACCGGCGCTACGCCGATAAACGACATGACATACAGGCTCATCACGCGGCCCCGTTTATCATCGTCTACGATCGTCTGTAAGATCGTATTGCTCGCGGCCATATGGGCCATGAAGCCGTATCCGATAAATACCATTAATACGAGCGACAGCCACAACACGCGGGACATGGAAAATAAGATCAGCGCGCCGGCGAAGATCGACGAATATATGGGCATCATCCTGCCGAGCCCCAACACGCTCTTCCTCGACGCCAGATATATGGTCGCCGCCATGGCGCCAATTCCCGCCGCGGACATCAGGAAACCGAAGGCTTCAGGCCCCCCATGCAGGATGTCCCTGGCATATACCGGCATCAGTACGACATAAGACGCGCCCATGAGACTGATGACGCTAAGCAGGAATAATATGAGCCTAATGGGCACGAAGCCGAACGCGTACATGAACCCCTCTTTAATGTCTTCCATCAGGCGCGCAGGGCCCTTATTTGCCGCCGGGCGCTCATTGATCTTCATCGCTAAAAGCGAAGCTATAACGGCAAAAAAACTTATTCCGTTCAGAAGAAAACATGGACCCTCGCCTATCATCGCAACCACTATCCCCGCCAAAGACGGGCCGATGAGCCGGGCCGCGTTGAACATGAGGGAATTGAGCGCAATCGCGTTGGAAAGATTCTCCTTCTTCTCCACCATCTCCACTATAAAAGACTGGCGGGCGGGCATGTCGAGAGAGTTGACGCATCCGAGGAATATCCCGAGGGCTATGATATGCCAGACCTCTACAACACCTGTAAGCGTAAGGACGGCCAGGGTGAACGCCTGGACCATCGAAAGCGTCTGAGTTACGATGAGGGTCTTGTGGCGATCCCACCTGTCGGCCATTACGCCGGTTATGGGGCTCAGGAGAAACGCGGGTATCTGGCTTGAGAATCCTACTATACCCAGGAGGAATACCGAATTGGTCATGCGATAGACGAGCCAGCTCATCGCTATCATTTCCATCCACGTCCCTATAAGAGATATAAGCTGGCCCGCGAAAAACAACCTGAAGTTCCTGTAATCCAGGGTCCGGAAAACAACCTTTACATTATCGCTTATTTTAAAAGGCATATTAATTAAGTCCTGTCGCTATTCCTCGGAGAGACCCTTATGGCGCGCGCGGGACGCACCGGACACTTGGCCTGGCATATCCCGCAGCCGACGCACAGGTCCTCGGAGACATACGGTTTACTGACGACGCTCGCCCCGGAAGGCTCTTTCTTAAGTTTGATCGCCTTCTGCGCCACAGGGCAGAATTCTTCGCACACGATGCATTCTTTGCCCTCCGCCCACGGAATGCATATAGAGCGGTCGATCTCTGCCGTCCCTAACCTGACGAGGCGTTTCTTTTCCACGGTAAGCGGCGGGATGGCGCCCGTCGGGCATGTATTGCCGCACAGGGTGCACTGGTATTCGCAGTACCCCATCTCCGGGACGAGTTCCGGCGTCCAGATACCTTCGACGCCTGCCTTCAGTAATACGGGCTGGAGGCCGTTCGTTATGCATACCTTCATGCAATTGCCGCAGCGGATGCACCTGTCGAGAAACTCCTCCTCTTTAAGAGCTGCCGGAGGCCTTATGACATTGGAGTACGAGGGCCTGAGCCTCTTTCCAAACCGGAACCCCGTCAGGAATACGGACGATAAGGCCAGCGCCATGAATTGCCTGCGCGATATGCCGCTGCCGGGCGCATTATCTTGCGGCTTCGGATCCTCCGCGCCGCCCGGGCCGGAAAAGCCAAAACGCGTAATATGTTTGGGGCAGTTATATACGCAATCCATGCAAAGGATGCATTCACCTTTAACATAACTCGTGTCTTCCTTTATCGCGCCCATCCTGCAATCTGCCCTACATATACCGCATTCGACGCAGCCCTTCACCGTCCTGCCGAGGAGCGCGAAGCGCGCGAAGAGAGCGTATAACGCGCCGAGCGGACAGACCGAGCGGCACCACAGCCTGCGTTTCAATAGCGCCAGGGCGCAGATAACTATAAAGAATAAAAATATAAGGGCCGAATGCGAAAAGTAATATACCTTGATCCCGAGCACTGTCCCTTTTAGCGAGCGGTAAAGGTCCTGGACATATCCATGCATGCCCAGATTTCTTATCAGGATAACGAACAGCGAATTTAAAGTGAGCGTCACCGTCGGGATCAGGTTCAGCGATACGAACCTCGCCATAATGACTATCGGATCGAGTATCCAGGCCAGCTGCAATCCCGCGGCCGCAAAAAAACCTATTATCCCAAGGATAAAAAATTTCGGTTTTCTGACGACGGTGTTGGCCTTGTCGTTTTCCGGCTTCTTGAGGCTCTCGCGCGCTCCGGCAATATCTATGGCCGCCCCTAAAGGGCATACCCATCCGCAGAAGAACCTTCCAAAGACCAGAGTAAGTACGAGCATGGCGAATGACGCGGCAAGCCCCGGGAGGAGCACCCTTTCGCTGACCGAGGTCGTAATGATAACGAGCGGATCTATCCTGAAGAACGCGCTCGGAGAGACCGCTGCCTTAAGCGGATAGGTGGTCGACCACAGGATATAGATGAAGAGCGTCAGGAACGCCGCCTGGGATATCCTCCTTAATATTACAAGCTTCTTCATGTTTATCTTATACCTCGATATATTTCCTGGACGCCTTCTCTATATCAATACTGCCGAATTTTCGTTCAGCGGCCACGGCTATATTCGGTATCGACAACGGGTCCGTATTCACTATGGTGCAGGCGTACGTATCCGCGAGCGTTGTGTCAGTAGAGGCGATCACCGTCCTGGCGGGCATCACATCCTTAAGGTTCCCGCCCGTTGGGCCGTTACGCAGCAGGACCCTGTACGCGTCTATTATGTTCAGGTCGGGATTCATGAAGTAAGCCAGGTCGACGAGCTTTTCTCCGATATCGCGGTGGATGAGCCCCCTGTTGCCGCCGCACACCCCCATGAGGTTCTTCATAGAAAGGGTAAGGCCGGCCAGGCCGTGATGTTTCAATACCGGACAGTTTATGAATGTATCGCATTCCACCGCGTCGCGTATCATGGGCCATTTTTCCATCGGGCTGTCGTAATCGAAACGCGCCGCGATCGTATCCCAGTCGTCGGTAAAGAATACGTCCGCTCCTTTTTCTTTCGCGGCCTTTTCTATGCCGCTATTGGCGTAACAGCGCCTCGCGTCGTTGCAGGTAACGTCGAAGACTTTCACCTTCTTCGCGCCCGCCTTAAAAGAGAGCTCCACGAGCGCGGCGACGACCAGGGGATTGGTATTCGCGGCCTGTTCCGGCGTCCGGTCCCAGCCTATATTCGGTTTGACGACCACTACGCTGTTCTTCCTGACGAACCTCTCCATGCCTCCCATAGCCTCTACGGCCTTCACCGTCAGAAGATAAGGGTCATCCCCTTTAGCGATGACAAGGTCATAGTCGCCCTTTATGCCCTTCCTGGGCCTGCCGTTAAATTTAGCGCTGTCCGCGGCGGCGGCCGTCTCTTTATTTAAAAGGCCGGCGAACGGCAACAGCGCCAGAAAAGCCAGAGCTATTTTTATGAAACTCTTCCGCGAGACCTTCCTGTTAAGAAACGATTCCATATGAAGCCCTCCAAATAAAGGCTCTGTTTTTTCATTTATATGGGCGAAATCCCGCCCCGGGTATCCGTCACTTAAAGACTGCTGATTTGAATCGGCGGGACGATTTTTAAGCTCTTCCATAGACGATCCTTTTTTTGCCGATAAATTCCGCGGCCCATGCCACCCAGACGCTCACTTCGTAAAGAAGGACCATCGGGAGAGCCATGGCCGTCATATTGAATATGTCGACCGTGGGTGTTATGACCGCGGCGACTATTGTTATTACGACCAGCGCATACTTGAAATTTTTCCTGAGTATCCTGGCGTTTATTATCCCTACGCGCGTCAGGAAAAAACTTAATACCGGCATTTGGAATACCAGTCCGCAGGCAAGCACCATACCCGTTACAAAAGAGATGTACCTGGCAGCCGATATGACGGGCACGAGGTCTTCGGCGCCTATGCTCAGGAGAAATTTAAGCGCGTTCGGAAGGAGGATATAATACGAGAAGAGACAGCCTGCCAGAAAAGAGGCTGATACGAAGATTATGAAGTAAAAGGCGTACCTCTTAAAATCGTCGCCTATGGCCGGGACCGCAAAGGCCCATATCTGGTGGACGATCACGGGAAAAGAGAACAGAAATCCCGCGGAGAAACTGACCCTCATATAGACGAGGAAAGCCTCTTCGGGGCTGAAGAACGCGAGGCGGTCGATAACTCCGGAAGCCGGGGCCTTCAGGAAGGCGAATATCGGCTGAGCGAAGGGAACGCTCGCTATCGTCGCGATGATGACGGCGGCCGCGGAGATTATTATCCTTTTCCTAAGTTCGCCGAGATGCTCTAAAACCGTAGACTTGCTCTCCATGACAAAATTTACTTTTTATCCTGCTGTTGATCGTCGGACGCGCCGTCCTTGAGCGACTTCTTGAACTCTTTTATCGTTTGTCCCAGCGCCCTGCCTACCTCCGGTAATTTGCTGGCTCCGAATATCAGAAGGCATATCAATAATATCACCAGCAGTTCCTGCATCCCTATTCCGAATATCCTCATCTTACCCTCCTTTTAAGCGAAACACGCGCCAATTCAAAAGTAAAAACGAATTATTCTTCGAGCGAGGCACCAGAGGTGCCAAGTCTAGAAGATCCTTACGTAGGAAGTTCTCGACTCGCCCATCCTAAACACCTGCTCGCTCGAACAATAAGGCTCACTAAAACAATAAGGCTCGCTCGAAACATATTGAATCCAATCTCGCAGGTTATTAGCTCACTTTTCCTGCAACACCTGTATAAACGCGTCCACGATTTTAGGATTAAACTGCGAACCGCTGTTCGCCCTTAACTGCTCTATCCCTTCTTCCTTAGTCAGGTTCTTCTCGTAACCTCTGTCGGAAGTCATCGCATCATAAGAATCAGCCGCCGACACGATCGCCGCCAGTATATCTATGTGTTCGCCGTCGAGCTTGTCCGGATATCCCTTGCCGTCATAACGCTCGTGGTGCTCCCTGACCACATCCAGGACCTCTTTATTAATAGCGACCGGCTTCAGGATATTTTCGCCTATGACCGGATGTTTCATTATTATGCCGCGTTCTTCGTCGGTCAACTTCACTTTCTTGTTCAATATGACCTCCTTGACGCCCAGTTTCCCTATGTCATGCAGGAGCGCTCCCTCTCTCAGGATGTCTATCTTATCCTGCGGCAATCCCATTTTGCGGGCGATGCTGACCGCGTATTCGGATACCCTTTCCGAATGACCCTTCGTATAAGGGTCCCTCGCCTCCAGGATGCGGATGAGGGACTGCATCACGCTGTAGAAATATTCCAGGACCTTCTTCCTGGATCCCTGCAGGTTCGCGGCCATATGGTTAAAGGAGCGCGTCAACTCGTCTATCTCATCGTCCCCCTTTACCTTTACGCGGTACTTCAGGTCCCCTTTGGCTATGTGGCGCGTCCCTTCCACCAGCATCCTGATCTTCCTTGTGGCCATCCCGGAAACAAGCATACCGAAAAGAACGGAAAGGACCAGCCCCAGCAGCAGGACAAAGATGGAGCGTCTGTTCACCTCGCCCTGCATCGCGTGAACGTCGTGGGCAGCTATGTCTATTCCAAGGATGGCTGCTGTCTTATTGTCCCTGCCGCGGATCGGCGCGTAACCGGACAGGAAGACGCCCCACTCGTCGGTAACGAGTTCCTTGTCGGCCGACGGCGCGCTGAAGGCCTTTGAAAGCTCCGGAAAGCGTGAACCGTCATACTTATCGCCGGGCTTCGCCGGCGGCTTCACTCCGGCGCGGCTGCCGGACTTTAGATCGACTACGAACTCGTATATACCCTCCTGGCCTGTCCTGGAGAGGATGTAAATATAGATTATGTCGGGGAATATCTCCTTTATCCTTGATAATTTATCCGCGACGCTCCTGTATTGAGGCGTCTCCATCCCCTCTTCGCTCAGCGGTATCTTAAGTATCGTATCCGCGTCCACGTCAAGCGCCATCGCCTGCGCGACCATCATCAATTCCTCGCGTGCCTCATCCAGTTTAGCGCGCATGGCATATTGATATACTAAAAAGTTGCCGACCATGCCGGACAACAGCATCAGGATGATCATGGCAAGCGCTATCTTGACGCGGAAACTCCTCAAAAAAAGAAATAACCTTTTAGTGATCATCCTTATAAGGCCTCTCGATCCTATTGGGTCGTCGCGGTATCATTGACAATATTACGGTTAGGCAGAAAGTAGAAAGACTTATCCTCGTCGTCGAGCCCCTGGCCGGACGGCTTTTCCATGATTATACGGCTGAAAAAATCCTCCATCTTCTCCGCCACGGTATTACGTTCATGGTCCGCGGTAATGACATGGTAGAGTTATAAAGAAGCACCATCTCCTTCATCTCCGACCCTATCCTGTCATATATGAATTTGGAGTTCTTTACGCTCGCTACATCGTCGTCTTTTGCCTGGATGAGCTGCGCCGGGACACGTATGCCGCCTAAGCGCTTCGTAAGGTATCTCACCAGGAGCTGGAGCTGGTACAGGAGGGTGATCGGAAAATACGGATATCCGTACTGTTCGACGCTCTCCATATCGCCGAGCCTGGCGTTGGAGTAATATTTGTGGACGCGGCTCCGGATCACCTCGTTCTTTATCCCGTATGGGGGCTCTTCTTTATAGTAGAAGAAATGTTTCAGGAACGTCCTGTAGCCCAGCGGGAGGAAGAAACTGGAAGCGGGCGTATTCCATCCGTCATAGAAAAGGGTCGGGGCGAGACAGCTCACGCCGCATACCCTGTCCTTAAATTCGTCCGCAAGCAAAAGCGCCAGGAGCGCGCCCATCGAAAGGCCGGCGGTGAATATAGGCCCGTTAGATCCGGAGGCTACTTCTTCCAAAAGAGCCTGCCTGACCGATCCGTAAAAATCCTGCCATTTAGCGTTCTTTATGCTCCATAAAGGCTCGCCGTGATAAGCGAGCCTAGGGCATGCTACGGAATAACCTTTCTTGTTCAGGTAGGTCGCCAGGAACTTCATCTCATTGGGAGTACCGGTAAGGCCGTGGATGAGGATAACGGTGACGCCTTTGTCGCCTTTCAGGAATATACCGTTCTTTTCGGACGAGCGGCTCTCAGGGGCCCGTTTTCGCAGGGCGCCATTGATATCGATAGAAAATATTACGGACATATCTCTCCCTATCCGGGATAAGCTAGCGGCAGGGAAACCGTGAACGTCGATCCCTTCCCCTGCTCGCTTTCAACGGCGATCTTCCCCTTGTGGGCTTCGGCGATCTCTTTCGATTCGCTCAAGCCCAGCCCAAAGCCGCTGCTGGACGCGCGGATCCTCGAGACCTGGTAAAACCTGTCGAAGATATAGTCTACCTCATCTTCAGGTATTCCTATACCGGTATCGGTGACAGCCACAACAGCAAAGTTATCGCTCTTCGAAGCCGATACGTCTACTCTGCCGCCGCGGTAGGTATATCTCACGGCATTATCGAGCAGGTTCGCGAAAAGCCTCTTGAGTTGTTTTTCATCGCAGTCGAGGGTCAATCCTTCGGGACGGACAAATGATACCGATATCCCTTTCTGTCTTGCCGCGGTCTTCGCATCGTCCAGGACTTTCTCTACGATGCGCCCGAGGTCCGCCTTCCTTATCTCCAGGACCGTCCGTTCGTTACCCGGATCGCTCAGCACCATGAGGTCGTCGATTGTCTTGCGGAAACCGTTTATCTCTTTCGTCGCCCTTGTCAGGAAAGACCTGTATTCTTCGTCGGAACAAC
This sequence comes from Candidatus Omnitrophota bacterium, assembly GCA_041648975.1. Taxonomy (NCBI): domain Bacteria; kingdom Pseudomonadati; phylum Candidatus Omnitrophota; species Candidatus Omnitrophota bacterium. The sequence goes on from JBAZNZ010000026.1 coordinate 15,094, forward strand.
GCCTCGCAAGGACAGATTCGACCTCCCTCTTTAACATGTTCATAGGCACCTTCAGGTCCTGCGAGATATCCTGTATGAATCTTTGCTGAGACGAAAAAGACCTGTCGAGCCTCTCTATCATGTCATTGAACGTATCGGCAAGCCTCTTTATCTCGTCCCTGGTATCTGGCATGTGGATCTTCAATTTCAGGTTCTCGGCCGTTATCTGCCTGAGCGTCCCTATCATTTTATCTACCGGACGGAGCGTCAGGCGGGCGAGGAATACCCCCGGAGCGCCGGCGAGAATGACTGTAAGCGGCAGAAGGATAAATAACGCGAGTATCAGGTTTTTAAGCGCGAGCGATATCAGGCTTATCGGCGCCGCCACCCGCACTATATATACAAGCTTATTGTCTTCCAATACCGGTTTAAAATATATCCTGAACTTTACTTTTTTACCGTCCGCGAGCTGCCCTGATGCCGTATAGAAATCGTCTTCTCCATTCAGCACATCCGCCATATCCTCTTCATCTAAAGGACCTATGCTAGGCATAGCCTTTGAGGTTGCGAGACTCTTGCCGGAGGGGCTCATTATCTGGACGAAAACGCTCATCAATTCCGGGTCCTTGCGCTTCTCTTCCATCCAACCCTCGGCGAATTTCAGGAAAGAGTTTTTATCGCTCCCCCGGAACTGGTTTGCAGACTTTCCGTCCTCAAGGTTACCGTTCCTGACGATCTGCCAGTAAGCGCTGATGGAATTGGTCAAGCCTTCCGCCCGCGCGCTGATCAGGTCGTCCAGATGGCCTATGAGGATCTTTTCAAAGCTTTCGTAAAGGACCGCGCTGTACGCCAGGAGCGTCACCGTCAACAGGACCATGTACCAGAGGATGAGCTTAAATCTTACGGACCGGAAAAACATCTGTTATGCCTCCTTCATGCCGCGGCAGTTTCTTTAAACCGGAAAATCTCCGCCGTAATATACGAATATATTCTTCACTTTGAGGGCGCCGGACGGATCCCTGTAATATGTTATCGAGACCGGGTCTTTCACGCTCAGGTTGGCGAATCCTATATCGCTGCCGCCTTTTACGACCTTAACGCCGTCCGGGACTGAAAATGTCATCCCGTTCATAGAGATCGTCCCCCCGACCCAATCTATCGAATCCACCCTGCCGGTCATGCTCTCGGTCTGCGGCTCTTGCGGCCCGGACGCAGGAAGACCCTGCTCATCCTGCGCATATCCGGAAAGGGCCGCGAGGGCTATAATTATGATCAGCAAGAAGTTTGTTCTCATTTTTCTTTCGCTATCCTGGCAACGGCCTTAACAGCCAATTCTATCGCCGCGTTCAGGTCATCCAGGCTGAAGACTCCCGTAGGGGAATGTATATAACGCGTAGGTATGCTCAATACCCCGGTAGGAACGCCTTCTCTATTCATATTTATTATCGCGCCGTCAGTCACTCCGCCTTCGACTACATCGATCTGGTATTTTATCTTGTCCTTCTTCGCGATCTCGATGAACATATCCTTTATCTTCTCACTCACTATCACGCCTCTGCCGGAAGCCTCTATTATGGTTATAGCCACGCCCCGGCCTAATTTCAACGCGGACTCCCTTTCCTTTATTTGCGGCGTATCACCCGCTATCGTCGTATCTATAACTATCGCGAAGTCGGGATCGATTTTAAAAGCAGACGTCCTGGCGCCCTTCAAACCCACTTCTTCCTGCGTAGTGGCGACCGCGTATACTTCGGCGCCGGCGCCGACCTTTTCCATTATCTTCAATAACGCGTAACAGCCTATCCTGTTGTCAAGCGCTTTGCCGTAAAAAAGCTTTCCGTTCAAGACGCCGGCGTTCGACTCGAAGACGATGATATCGCCTATCTCGACCTTCCTGGCGGCTTCAGCTTTGTCCTTACACCCGATATCGATGAACATGTCTTCGTACTTTATCGGATGCTTCCTCTCCTCGTCTTTCTGCAAGTGGGGAGGCTTCGTACCTATCACGCCCAGCCAATCGCCCTTTTTCGATTTGACCACCACGCGCTGGGCGGGCAGTATCCTGTCGTCGATCCCTCCGACCTTTATGAAATTTATGTAGCCGTCGCTCGTTACCCCCTTCACCATCAGCCCTATCTCGTCCATGTGCGCGGCTATCATTATCTTTTTCGCGCCTTTCCCTTTCCTCGCGATGACGTTCCCGAAATTGTCTATCTCGGCATTGCCGCATCTTTTTTTGAGCTCGCCTTGCATTATCCCGGCGATCTCCTTTTCATATCCGGAAACCCCCGCCGCATCCAATATCTTCTTCAATAGATCATCCATTTATCTCTCCTTCCACCGTTTTTCGCATATCGTCCGGGATCCGCCGCGGCTTCATCTGGGCGCTGACGCAGGCCCAGACGGTCCTTGCCTTAACGAGCACCGCGTCGCCTCTTTTTATCTCCTGCAGGATATCGATCGAGCAGCTGCCCATCTTCTCGACTTTAGTAAATATATTTATTGTATCGGCGTATCTGGCCGGGCTCTTGTAGTCCACCTCCAGATGGACGACGGGAAATATTATCCCCTGACCCGCGTAGCCGGCGATGTCGATACCGATAGCGCGAAAATATTCCGTGCGCGCTTCCTCGAGATGCTTTAGATACGAGGCGTAATAGACGACGCCGCCGGCGTCAGTGTCATGGTAATATATCTTTTTTTCCAGGTGAATATCATTCATGATCGCGCCTTTATCAATATTGAAGCATCTCTTTAAACGCGTCGGCGGAGACCGAAACGTCGCCGCTGAACGGATAATCGAATACCAGTATAAGGAATAAGATAAGCGAGATAGATACCGACAATAACGCGATCATGAGCACCTGGCTCCTCAGGTTCTCCGCTCCGAAGAACAGGGCGAATAGCATGATCGATACGCCGCCGGTTATAAGGACGAACCATAGCACGGGATGAAGGCCGGATTTTGCGTCGAAGAGCCGCATACGCCTCAATTCTCCGACTTCGTCCAAATGGCGCACGGACTCCTCGAAAAATATCCTTTCGGATATCGTCGCAGGTTCATAACTTCCGTAAAAATCCCACATCTTATTCAGGACGCCGCTCACGCGCGCGCTTGCCCGCCCCTTTGCCATCGCGGCCCATTCTTCGCCGCTGACGAGCTCGGCATACTGCCTGATCAGCCCCTGGATATGCTGACGGGACCCTTGCGAAAAACTCTGCGAATCCCTTACCATATCCGTCACGCAGTTCGCCTCTCTCTCGACGTTCGCCCGGGCCTTGTCAAAATTCTGCCACACGACCACTACGATGAACGCGAGCAGGACCGCATACGCTACCCCCATCGTCTCGAACATCGGGCCGGCTATGTCGTTATGGGGCTTCATCCTGTGGTGCGGGACCCTTCGGCGCACCGCTAAGAGCGCGCTGACGGATAATATTATAGAAGCGGAAATTATAATAACACCTAACAATAAGGACGGCATTTCAAAAGTCGTTAACGGCATCTCTTTGCCTTTCGCCCACTACTTTTTATTTTTCCTACGGCAGGCCTTGACCATCCTGTCATACGCCTCTCCCGGGGTCTTGCCTTCGGTGAGGTTGGCGCCGCACAGGGCCGCGTACCCTTTCCTGTTCCGTATCTTGAATATCTTCACCTTGCTTCTAGGTATTGCCATATGTCCTCCCTTTGCCACAGTACCAACGATTTATGTTACACCTACGAGGTGTGATCACACCTCGTAGGTGTTAGAGGATTACTTATATCATGATATTATATCCTAAAATCATTAAATGGAAAACAAAAATAAGGCAGCCATATCGCTATGACCGCCTTATTTTTAATTTATTGTTTTAAAAAATCTACTTCTTATTAGAGCTCAAATACTATCTGTGAAAAACCATCCTCGTTATCCCATACGTGGATGCCGAATTCACCGTAATCGAGGATGGCTTCATCCTGGTTATCCCCGTCGAAGTCGCCTGTTACCATGAGTTCAGGGCTTAAGGTGTGGAGCTGTG